>CAHJXG010000524.1 GCA_903644035.1 Rhodospirillales bacterium | reverse complement strand
AAGCGGCAAAGCTACGGCCGGGCCAGCTTCGACCTGCTGCGACGGCGCGTTCTAATGGCGGCATGATCCACGCAAAGCGCGGGAGAACCGTTACGGTGGACACGGGGGATGGTCAGTCGGGCGACCGAGGTGGACATCGCAGTCCACGCGCTCAATCGTGTGTCGGAGCTCGGACGCCTGAATACGGCCGCATCGCCCGACCTCAAACGGGGTTGGGGCTACTGCGCCTGCTCTTTACATCTGTGCAACACTCTGGCTCAACCGCATGATCCGCGAAGCCAAGCCCGTCTCCGTCCACCGCTGAACCATGTGGATCAGGGGCTGTGCTGTTTGCACTCCCCTCCGTGCACCAACGCCCCAAGCAGCCTGAAGCCTTTGGGCAAGGCGGACAGCGGAAGGTTGGACATCCGCTCATGGACGACCTGCAGCGCGGACACGATGTCGCGGGCCAAGTAAGGCTTGGTGATGCAGCCCTCGCCTTCAGCCTGGCTCAGAAACGCGTGGTCCGGGTTCCCGGTCGCATACAGCACACCCAAGTTGCCGCGGCGGCGCAATGCCGCGGCGATTGCCATGCCCGATTCGCCGCCGGACAGGCGCATGTCGATGACGCCGAGGTTGGGGTTGCGCCGCTCGCTGATCTCAATCGCCTCAGCCATCGTGCTTGCAATCCCACACACCTCGTAGCCGGCCTCCGTGAGGATCTCTTCCAGGAAGTCGGCGATCATGAGTTCGTCCTCGACGATCAGAACTTTGGACATTGCCATCCTTTGTCGGAAAATGACTTGATCTTTTTCTTATGAGGAATAAAGTAGGCGTAATCCAGTGCGATACGATTACTATGGTGATATTAAAACAAGTTATTTAATGTTTGGAGGCAAGAATGCCTGGCCAACAGCAAAGCGAGGGCGTCAAACGGCTGCTGCGCCAACAGGCTGCGCTGGCAATGTTCGGCAGCTATGCCTTTCGGGAACCCGTGTTGCTCAACATCCTCGACGAGGCGGCCCGCGTCTGCGCCGAGGGCCTTGATGTGCCGTTCTGCAAAGTCTGCCGGCATCGTGAGATCGAGAACGACCTGCTGATTGTGGCCGGGCACGGCTGGAACCCAGGCGTCGTCGGCCGGGTTGTGTCGCGGGCCGACGAAACCTCGCCGCAGGGCCGGGCCTACGTCACCGGCCTGCCGGTCATCCTGCGCAACCTGCAGGAGGCGAACGACGTCTTGCTGCCCGCCTTCTACGCCGAGCACGGGATCATCTCGACCGTGGACGTTCTTATCAAGGGCATGGATGGCATGCCCTATGGCGTGCTCGAGGTCGACAGCCCGGTCCAGCACACCTACGACGAGCACGATGTGACCTTCCTCACCGGCTTTGCCAATGTGCTCGCCGAAGCGGTCGCGACGGCCACACGAAGCGAAGCGTTGCGCAGCACGGTTGCGAAGATGAAGACGCTGGTTCTTGAGAAAGACAAGCTGCTGGCCGAGCGCGCTATATTGGCTGAGGAGCTGAAGCACCGCGTTCGGAACAATCTGCAGCTTGTGCAGGGAATGTTGGCGAGCCATGAAAAGAACTATCCCGGGGCGGATGAGAAGGCGTCGGTCAACGGGATCATCCGTCGCGTTGTGACGCTGGCGGAAGTCTATGAGCAGCTTCTCGGCACCGGCATGGACCGCACGATCGACCTGGGTGGGTATATCAAATCACTCTGTCAGAGTCTCCCGGGCCTACAAAGGGAGCGGAATACTCGGATCAAGCTGATCTGCACGGTCGAGCCGCTGCTCGTTGATCTCGACACGGTGACAGCGATCGGCATGGTGGTCGCGGAAACGGTATCGAACAGCTACGAGCACGCGCTCCGCGACACGGGCGGCACCATCACCATTTCCTTGCGGCGGTCCCGCACGGAGGAGGCGCTTCTCACTGTGGAGGACAACGGCATGGGTTTCGTCGAGCAGCCTGGCAGCAAACGGCACGGGGTGGGGTTGGTCCGGCGGCTGATCGAGCAAGTGCATGGCACGGCCGAGCTGCGTTTGGAGCGTGGCAGCACCTGGGCGTTCCGTTTTCCAACCAAAACTCCCGCCGCAGAGCCCAGCGAAGCCGAGGCCTGAGTGTAGGCGCTTGCCATCATCGGCCCTCGTGCTCGCAAACAGCGCCATTTTCTGCTCGGATTAGGAGTCTTGGCAGCTTTTGGTGATCATACGGCGAGCAGGAACCTGCGTTCCAGCAGGTCGAGGGCGGCACGACCATACATCTGACGTTTGATGGTCTTCAGCCGGTTGATCTGCCCTTCGGTTTGGCCGTTGCTCCAGCCCAGGGACAGCGCCGCGCGCACGGCGTCGTAATCTGCCCGCAGGCGCTTGGCAAAGCGCTGCAGCGGCGGCACGACACTATGTTCTGCCTGTTGCAGTCACGGGTCGAGCTGGGCCGCCTCGCGGCCCCGCACGAGAGCGGTGAAGGCTTCCGCGAGCACGACCGCCTCGTTCAGCATGGGCAAGCGCCCGCGCGCGCCGGTCAGCAACGCCTGGCTTTCCATGCTCCGTTTCTCCACCCGGCGCAGCACCGTCCAGGCAGCGGTTCGGGGTGTGAGCACCTGCCGGGGCGCGGCGTCATCGGCGGGACTGTCCAAAAGTTGGGGGAGTTACGCTGCCTTCGCCGATTGCGAGTCTGAGGTGGGGATCGGTTCGAACAGTTGGCCGAAGGCGAAGCCGAGTGCTCCGTTGTAGACGGCGCAGCGGACCTGCAGGAGCAGGTCGGCGCCACGTCGGGACCAGCGCATCTGCTGCGACTTGTCCATGCGTTTGTTGACCAGGAAGTTGGCCGTGCCCTCGGTCAGCGACGTGCCGACCCGCAGCCCGGCGCGCCATCGCTCGGCGTAGTTGACGAGCCAGGTGCTCTGGCTGCGCAAGTAGCGGTCGACCGCACGCAGGGCTCGCTTCAGCTTGCGGATGGGCTCGCGCTCGAGGGCAGGTAGGAGCGTGCGCAGGCGCTTGAGGGTGATCCGAGCAGCCTTGGCCTTGCCGTTCCATGTTCGCCAGCGCAGCCGCTCGACCTCGGTGACGATCTCGGCTTTCGCCTGCTGCTGATGGGGATCCTCGGCGGGCAAGGCTTCCGCCACCTGCTTTGCGTGCTGCAGGCGCATGGCGAGATGAAACCAGTCTGCAATGGGCGGGCCCGCGATGCCAGCAGCCGCCAGGATGGCGCGCAGGCCTGAACAGCCGTCGGTGAACGCGGTCAGCACGGTGTTGCTGGTCTGGCCCAGGACGTCCAGCGTGCGCCCGATCAGCGCCGCGATGTCGGTGCCGGCGTTCGCGACCGTGCCGAACACCTGCCGGTCACCCTCGACCGCCTCAGCGTTGCCGACCCGCACTTCCAGGTGCCGCTCGCCCTTGTGGCAGCTGCGGATGAAGGTGGAGTCCAGGCTGAGCGTGATCGCCGATGCCGGCGTTGCCGACACTGGGGCCGGCTCGGGCGTTCCAACGGCAGCATGGCGCAGCTGCACCTGACGCGACTGCCAGTCCTTGACGTGGCAGCGCGCGCCGCAGCCCGAGCACGCCGGCCGCAGCGCCGCGTGGTCGCGGGCCTGCACCGCCACGACCGCCTTCTGCACCCGGGCCAGCAGCTGCTTGGCTTCGGGCAGCGTCAGCCCGAGATTGGCGATGTCGCGCAGGTTGCGGGGCCGGTCGAGTTCCAGGACGTCGATGCCGCGCCCCCGAGTTTCAGACCTGTCAGCGCCCGTCTCGACCAGCTGCAGCACCAACCCCATCCATGCTCTCCCAGCCAGCCTCGGCCAAGCTGGTCATACCGTTCCCGTCTCCACCCCCCAACTTCTGGACGGTCCCCGCCGAGAGCCGCGTCCGGTGGCAAGCTCACCATGTCGATCCGGCGCCGGCACCTGGCCGGCAAGGCGCTGCTCGGGATCGCGCGCGAGACGGGCCTGGCGCTCAAGACGGTGCGCAAGTACGCCCGTGCCGAAGCCTTTCCGGCACGGACCCCGCACGGACCCGGCTCCAGCATCCTCGATCCCTACCTGTCCCACCTGGAACGGCGTCTGGCTGAGGGTTGTGAGAACGGCCTTGCTCTGTGGCGCGAGCTGCGCGGGCAAGCCTTCCCAGGCGGCACCCGGCAGTTGCATCGTTGGCTGATCGAGCGGCGCACAGCCTCGGCCAAGACCGGGCCGCACGTCTGGCGCGTCAAGGAGGCAGGCGAAGTGCGATCGCCCGCGGCATACAGTGCAGCACCAGCCCTGCCCACGGTGCCCCAACTCGCGTGGCTGTTTGTCCAACCTGCGGCAGCCCTGGGTGCCGCCGATGCGGCAACAACCGCTCGCGTCGAGCAGGACAGGGAAGCTGCAGCCGTCGTCCGGCTGGCGCGCCGCTTCACAGCCCTTGTGCGCGCCTGCGGCGTTGCCGGCCGGCGGGACGGCCGCGACCCGGCCGACCCGACTGTCGAACTGGACGCCTGGCTGGCCGACGCCCGTGCGTGCAGCGCCCCTGCCATCGCGACGTTCGCCACCGGGCTGGAAACGGACGGCGCCGCGGTGCGCGCCGCACTCACCGAACCCTGGAGCAGCGGACAGGCCGAAGGCCAGATCAACCGCATCAAGCTGCTGAAACGGCAGAGCTAGGGCCGGGCCAGCTTCGACCTGCTGCGACGGTGCGTTCTGATGGCGGCATGATCCACGTAAAGTGCGGAAGAGCCATCAAACCGGGGAAACTTCAACTTCAGGGGTAGCACCGGCGCTTCCTGATGGTGCTTGGCCAATCAAGCAGCGTCGAGACCTTTCCCCGGCGGGACGGCACGGGCAAACACCTCCGCGTCCACATTGCCGCCCGAAGCGATGATGACTGTGGTCCGATCGCGTAGCCGCTCGGGGTGGGCCAAGGCTGAGGCGAGCGCCACCGCGCCGCCGGGCTCCAAGACGATCCGGAACTCTTCGAACGCGATCCGCATCGCCATCAAGACCTCCCTGTCAGACACCGTGAGACCGCCGGTGACGCGGGTGCGATTGATCGCAAAGGGTAACTGGGCCGGTGTCCTGGCCAACAAGGAGTCGCATATCGACCCGGAGACAGTCGCGTTCTCGACCCGGTGTCCCGCCGACAGCGAGCGGCGCGTGTCGTCGAAGGCGGCTGGCTCGACCGGCCAAATCTCGATCGTGGTTTGCCGGGCCTCGGCGGCCAGGCACGTTCCCGCCGTCAGGCCACCGCCGCCGCAAGGCACCAGAATGGCATGGACTGGGCCGCCTGCCTGCTCGATCGCTTCGAGACCGACAGTGCCCTGGCCGGCGATCACGAACCTGTTGTCGCCGGGCGGCACGATGGCAGCCCCCTCGTCGTTGGCGATCCGTGCGGAGATCTCCTCCCGGCTTTCGGTGGCACGGTCATACAACACCACCCTGGCGCCTTGCTGGCGCGCCTTGGCGATCTTTACCGCGGGCGCGTCGACCGGCATTACGATCGTGGCGACGATGCCCAGCATCCGCGCGACGGTTGCGACGGCTTGGCCATGGTTGCCGGTAGAGTACGCGACGACACCGCCCGGAAATCGGTCCGCGTGCAGGCGCGACAAGCAATTGTAGGCGCCGCGGAACTTGAAGGCGCCGGTCCGTTGCAGGTTTTCCGTCTTGACCAGTATGCGGCCGCCCAGGCGCGCGTCAAGTTCAGGCGAATGGAGCAGTGGCGTCCTGACCACCACCTGGGCAAGGCGTCCGGCCGCGTCGAGGACGTCACCAGGCACGGGGAGGTCGTCTGTCTCAGCCATTTTTATCGATTCATTCCAATGGTGCCGAAGCAGAAAAATTGCGGGTGTCGGACCGTTTGGCGATGCGACGGGGGAAGCAGGATCCGGTGGCGATCCGACCTCGCCACGGGCATCGGTGGGTGCCATCCGGTCCCGCATCACCGCGATCATGGCCAACCGGAACGGGCAGGATCCCATTGCTGACCGGCACTCCACCGAATATCTTAAAGGAACGCAGGGGCGCCAGAGACTACCACCCTCGCGAGGATGACCACCGTGTCCCGCCGCTGGGCACCGCTCCCGGGACGCCATGCCCGCGCCTTGTCAGGCAGCCGATGTCGCTCGGTCTCCGACGCTATCCGGAATGATTGCAGCGACGAGTTCTGCAAGGCTCGACACCGTCAGGTCCGGCCTCGCGCTTGGCGCACCGGACAAGCCCATGACCCGGCCCGGACGGTGCACCCAGACGGAGGCGAGTCCAAGAAGGTTTGCCGGCACCACGTCCGCCCGGAGGCTTTGCCCGACATGGAGGATGCGCTCGCGCGGGATCCCCTGGGTTCCAAGGTCTGCCAGCGCGGTGTCGAAGTGCGACATGTCCGGCTTGTAGGCTCCAACGCGCTCGGCCGTCACGAGGAGGTCAAAGGTGATGCCGAGGATATCCGAAGATGCCTGCAGGGACGCATTGTCAATGTTGCTCAGAGCACCGATCCTGGCTTGCGCCTGCAGGGCCACCAAGCCCTCATGGCTGTCGGGGTAGGCGGGCCAAGTCTTGGGGCTGGCAGCGAAAGCTTCGCGGGTGGGGCCGTCCGGTTCAATGCCATGTTCGGAGCATATCCGGTCGAAGCAACGCCGTAGGATGTCGGGGTAGAGATGGGCGGGCCGCTCGGTCTGGATCACCGTGCGCGCGCGGTCGAATGCCATCAGCAATTCGTCGCCGGGGGTCGTCAGGCCGTTGCGCCGGGCCCACCCGGTAAGAAAGGCGGTAATGGCCGGTTCCCAGTCGATCAAGGTGCCGTAGACGTCGAAGGTGACCGCGTCGAAGTTTGAGAGTGTCAGTTTCATGTCGTTATCCCGCCTTGTGGTGTCCTTGGGGTTGGATTTGCCAGGGCGCGTGGCGCCGTCAGGACCGTCCGGTGTCGGTCAGGGCCTGATAGACGAGCACCCGAAGCTCCCTCCGAAGGGGATGAATCCAATCGGGCGTGAGCTGGGCCAAGAATACGACGGCCAGATCTTCCGACGGGTCGATCCAAAAGGCGGTGCTGGCGGAGCCGATCCACCCATACTCGCCCGGCGACCCAAGGATTTGAGCCCGCGTAGGGTCGGTCATGACCGATACGCCGAGACCGAACCCGAAGCCGGCAAATGCGTCGCCCTGGAACGGCGTTCCCACCGTCGCGATGTCACCATCGAGGTGATTGGCGGTCATCGCCTGCACGGTCTTGCGGCCGAGCAGGCGCACCCCCTCCAGCTCGCCGCCGTTGAGCAGCATCTGGCAGAAGCGCAGGTAGTCGGGTGCCGTCGACACCAGGCCGCCCCCGCCGGAGTGCAATGTGGGGACCGCGGCGAAGCGGCTGGTCATGGAATCATCGAGAAGCTTTGGCTCTGGCAGTCCGGGCGCGTAGTGGGCGGCGAAACGCGGCAGCTTCGACGCTGGAACAGTGAATGCCGTGTCATCCATCCGCAGCGGCCCGGTCATCCGCTCCGCCATGAAGCTTGGGAGGTTCTGGCCGGATACGATCTCGATCAAGCGGCCCAGCACATCGGCACCGATCGAGTAGTTCCACCGTGACCCGGGCTGCACCAACAACGGCATGGCGGCTGCGCGCTCCACCATCTCGGCAAGGCTGGCCGTCGGCGGCCCGTCACGCAGAGGGGAATCGAGCTGGAAGTCCACCCCATGGGATCGATACATAGCGTCCACGGGCGTCTTGCCGATGAAGCCGTACGTCAGCCCGGCCGTGTGCGTCAGCAGGTCGCGGACCGTGATGTCGCGCGTCGCCGGAACTGTCTCGATCCTGCCGGCGCAGCCGCCGGTCGCCACGCGCTGGTTCGCGAAACACGGAAGGAAACGACTGACGGGGTCATCGAGTTGGAAGCGGCCCTCCTCGTAGAGCATGAGGACGGCGACGGACGTCAGCGGCTTCGTCATCGACTTGATACGCACCAGCGTGTCCACCGCCATGGGCGTGCCCCGCGCGATGTCGGCCATGCCGGCGAGCCCGGCATACGCGAGACGCCCGTGCCTGATGATCGAGACGCTCGCGCCGGCCAGCTTCCCGCCGCTGACGAGTGCGCCGAGCCATCGGTCGATACGGCCGAGACGTTCGCCGCACAGGCCGAGTTGCTCCGGTTCGGTGACGGGCGGAAACGGGCACGCCGCAACCGCCGCGACTTGCAGGGACCGACTGCGGATGCCGCTCATGCCGCCGCCGGCTCCATCGCCCTCGCCTTCGGCATCGTCAGAACGGTGACCAGGCTGATCAATGCGGCCACCGCCATGTAGAGGCCGGGCGCCCAGCTGGCCGTGACGGTCGTGTTGATCAGGGTCATGACGTATAGGGTCGGTGCGGCGAAGATGACCGTGCCGATGCTGTAGCCGATCGAGACCGCGCCAGCGCGCGTCTGGGCATCCATGCCTTCGGCGTAGGTGGTCCCCGTGGTCGAGTTGTAGGCCGCGACCGTGAACGCCAGCACGAGCTGGCAGGCGACCACGCCCGCAAAACCGAGGCTGCCCATCAGCGCGAAGAGCGGGATGGTGAGAAGCAGGGCGGCGCCGCTCGCCGTCGCCAGCACGGGCCTGCGCCCGACGATGTCGGACAGGAAGCCGAACGCGGGGACCATCACCATCGCCAGCAGCAGCACCAGCGTGGACGCCAGCGTTACCGCGCCGGGCGCGAAGCCGAGGCGCGCCATATGACCCGGGAAATAGGCGTATGCGGTGTAGTAGCCAACGTTCTGGAATGCGGAAAGCGCCGCCACCCGCAGGATCATGCGTCCGTTCACCTGGAACGCGGTGCGGATGGGCGTCGTCGTGATCTGGCCAGCCTGCGCCAGCGCCGTGAAGTCCGGCGTCTCGTGCAGCTTGGCCCGGATGTAGAGGCCGATCAGCCCAAACGGGACAGCGAGCAGGAACGGCACGCGCCAGCCCCAGGCAGCCATCCCGTCCGAACCGAGGGCGGTCGTCAGTAGCCAAACCGTGAGCGTCGCGAAAAGGAAGCCGCCGATGCTCGACGCCTGCTGGAAGCTCGTGAAGAAGGCACGCCTGTGCGGCGGCGCCTGCTCCACGAGATAGGTGACCGACAGGCCGGCCTCGCCGCCCGCCGACACGCCCTGTATGATGCGCGCCAGCACGAGCAGGACGGGGGCGGCGGCGCCGATGGTTCCCTCAGCCGGCATGAGTCCAATGCACGCCGTGGCGGCGGCCATCATGCCGAAAGCCAAAACCAGCGCGAACATGCGGCCCTTCCTGTCACCCAGCGGCCCGAGGAGCCAGCCGCCGAGCGGCCGGAAGACGAAGGCGATGCCGAACACGACAAGCACGTTGAGAAAGCCGGAAATGGGAGTGCTTCGCGGGAAAAAGACTGGCGCCAAGTATTGGGCAAGCGTGGCGGTCAGCGCGAAATCATACCATTCCATCATGTTCCCGATCGCCACGGCGACGACAGTACGCACGCCGGCATTGGCAACGGGGCCTGGGGGGGTTGGGGTCGTCATGGTTATGACCTCACGCTGGGGTAAACGGACCGCATTAATCGGGTATCCCAAAACATCTACTGATAATCAGTCATAAACGCAGGTTGGTTCCATCTCTCGCTTATGCAGGCGGGTTGCGTCACGTCCCGTATGGCGGCCGGAGGGAACGCCCGGCGCCCGCCCTAGCTTTGGCGCCACGAGGCGCTGCCTATCGGCCCGGCACGCCGGAGCCGCTCAGCCCCTGTCGCGACGCGAGACGATCGAGAACGGTGACCATCCGCTGCAACGCATCGGCCCACTCCACTTCGTCCCGCGCGTAGCAGAGGCGGAAATGGCCGTCCGAAGCGGGCCCGAACTGGTAACCCGGGCTGACCAGGACCGAAGCTTCCCGCAACAATGCATCGGAGACGGTTGGCCCCGGCAACCTGAGTGCGGAAACGTCGACCCAGGCATAGGCGGTCCCGCGCTGCCGCTGCAGCCTCAACCAGGGAAGCCGAAGGAGACTGGACAAGGTTTGTTCCCTCAAGCCGCGGAAAGCCTAGATGCGTTGCCGCAGCCATCCATGATCATCGCGCAGCCATGGCAGCAGCACATGTTGTGCGTAGGCGGGCGCGCGGAGCGAGGTGATCGACAGCACGTCCTCGATCCGGGCCGCGAGTTCGGGCGGTGCCACCACCACCCCGAGACGATAGCCGCTCAGTGACTCCGTCTTGCTCGGGCCTAGCAGTGTCACAGTCCGTTCGGCCATGCCCGGTTGCGCGGCGAAATGGGTGAAGGCCGGGCCTTCGTAGATTAGACGGGAGTACAATTCGTCCACCAGCACGGTTACCCCATGCTTCTCCACGAGCGCCGCCATTCGGGCGATCACCTCTGCCGAGTAGACGGCGCCCGTCGGATTGTTGGGATGCGAAAAGACAAGCACGCGCGCGCCCTTCTCCGCGAACTCCGCCTCCAGGATCTCGAGATCGGGCGACGGATCGCCTTCGTACGAGCGGATCAGCACATGGCCGATCTCGCCGCCCAGGAAGCGGACGATCCTCGCCGTGAAAAGATAGTCGGGGTCCATGAGCGCGACCCGGTTCCCGCTCTCCACGAGGGCGGATAGTGCGGTGAACAATCCCGCCTGGGTCCCCGGGGTGAGCAGGATGTTGCGTTCGGGGTCCAGCTGGATTCCCAGGAGATCGCCGACTGACCCGGCCAACGCGCCCAGGACCGACTTGTCCCCCCCGATAGCCCGTGTAGGCCAACGCTCCGTCCTCGGAGGCTGCCACGAAAGCACCGAGAGCCCACGGTGGCGGCGGGAAACGTCGCGTGTCGAAGTGCGTGGTGTCGAGATGACCGGCCGGGGCGGCCGCCAGCAACGTGAGATCGGCTTGCCGCGCGCTTGTCCCTATGATCGGCTGGCGTTCCGGAAGCTGCAGCCGATCGAGGCGGCGTGGCGCGGCGGAGAGGGGAGACACGGGAACGGGCAAAACTTCAACTCCACTGGAGACAGGCCTGAGGCGAAGCCGATGTTGCCCTGTGCGACGATCGAGGCATCTGTGCTACCCATTTTACTGATAATCAGTGAATAAGGATCGTTGTCAAGCCATTGAAAGTTTCCGCTGTCATGTCCACTGGACAGCGGCCACCAGTCCGCGACGTCCTGATGCGGTAAGCTGGCAACATGATTACAGACGGGACGAGGGCACGGTCGCAGATGGGATCGGCAACAGCAGTGGCATACAACGTGCTCGATCAGGCAGATGCGGCGGGCCAGGCCGCACCGGCCGCGATCGCGGCCCGGCTGCGCGGCGAAATCCTGCGCGGGTCGATCCCGGCCGGTGAGCGGATGCGGCAAGACGCAGTGGCAAACCGATTCGGCGTTAGCCAGAACACGGCCCGCGAGGCGTTCAAGTTGCTGGAGGCCGACGGCCTGCTGCACTCCGAACCGCGACGCGGGGCCACCGTAGCGCCGCTCTCAGGAACAGAGGCTTGGGAAATCACCGAGCTGCGGAGCCTGCTCGAAGTCCAGGCGCTCGAATGGGCACTGCCGAACCTCGACAAATCCACCTTGGACGCCGCAGATGCCGTGCTGCTGCGGCTCGATGCCGACGGAACGGTCGACGAGGTGATCAGTCTCAACGCCTCCTTCCACCGGCTCCTCTATGGCCCGGCACGGCGGGAGCGAACGCTGGCGCTCATCGAAACGCTGCGCCTGAACTTCGAACGTTATCTCCGCCTCACCTGGCAGGAGACCGGCCATCTCGCGCAATCTCAACGGGAGCACCGGCTGATATTGGCGGCCTGCCGCGACGGCGACCGTAGGAAGGCGACCGCCCTGTTGCGTCGGCATATCCGCGAGACAGGACGACTGCTCGTCGAGCGGATCGAGCGTCTGCATGGCGGGACATCGGTCGAGGCGAAACCGTCCAGCCTATGATTGCTGGAGATTGACACCATCGCCGCTTCACAATTTACTGATAATCGTTAATCGCTGCAGGCAGTCCTGGGGCGCCAGATTGGTATCGTCGCAGGAGGTCTTGCTTGGAACAAACGTATGCCGACGAGACGCTGCTGACGAACCTAGACTACCTCGATGTCAACGAGGGAATACTCAAGTCCGGCTATTCAATCCGTATAAAAGCCGGACGGATCGCCGAGATTGGCAAAGGGAGCACAGTAGGCACGGCCAGCAAGACGATCGACCTCAAGGGACGCGTCGTCATTCCCGGGCTGATCGACTGCCATGTCCATTGCTCGCCTCACCTGTCAGGTCCAAGTCCCTGCCTGCCCTCGACCATGTCGCTACTCGGCGCGCGGCGTGTCCACCGGATGCTGCGGCGCGGCTTCACCACGGTGCGCGATGCCGGGGGCACCGATGCCGGCCTGAAAGACGCCATTACGAGACGCATCGTGCCGGGGCCCCGCCTGTTCGTGTCCGGCAAGGCGTTGAGCCAAACGGGAGGCCACGGCGACCCTCGCTCGGAATACGACCTCTTCGACCTGTGCGGCTGCGGCGCCATGGCGGCCGGGTTCGGTCGCGTTGCCGACGGCCCCGACGAGTTTCTGAGGGCGGCTCGCGACGAACTTCGGCTGGGTGCGGACCAGATCAAGATCGTGGCCTCCGGCGGAGTTGGCAGCCCGACCGGATCCCTCGAGCAGATGCAGCTTTCTGACGCCGAAATCCAGGCCGTCGTGGACGAGGCGACCCGCGCCGGGACCTACGTGATGGCGCATGTCTACGCGGCTAGCGGCATCAAACGGCTGGTGGAGCTCGGCGTGCGGACGATTGAGCATGGCAATCTGCTCGACGAGGAGACGGCCAAGCTCATGGCTTTGCGCGGAGCCTATCTCGTTCCCAACCTGGTAGCCTACCGCTCCATCGCCAAACACGGGAAGAGGCAGGGCTATCCGGCCGCTGGCCTGGCCCGGCTGGATGCGATCCTGACTGCCGGGACCCGCTCGATCGAGTTGGCAAATGCTGCAGGTGTGAAGATAGCGTTCGGGACTGACTTGGTGAAGGATCCGGAGTCGCAGTCCGAGGAATTCCTCATCCGCTCGGCGGTGATGACGCCGATCGAGATCATCCGCAGCGCCACAGTGATCGGCGCAGAAATCATTCGCAGGCCGGGTCAGCTCGGCATCGTCGCCGAGGGGGCGTTTGCGGACCTGCTTGCGATAGACGGCGACCCGTTGTCAGACATCAGCCTCCTGACGGGGCAGGGACAGCATATCCCGTTCATCATGAAAGATGGTCACGTCGAAAAGGACGCCACCGAGATCGACCCGGACGAAAACTGGTTCTCCAGGTGGTTTGGTCCTGAAGTGCCCCCATCGGCATGACAACACCATGTCGACCGCGCGGCGTTCGCCTGCACGCCTGCAAAGACGCGGCTCCATCTCAGCAGAACACCGAGGTTGAGGCGAAAACCCCAAAACACGGAGATTGCTATGCAGAGACGGACTTCTCTTGGCACCCTGTCAGCTAGGCGCTTGGGCGCAAGGGGCAGGGCCGCAAGCCGATACAGGCAGGAGGTGAGAAAGCTGCCCCATCAATCCAAGACGGAGCTGCGGAGCCGCAGGACCAAGCGGCCGGTCAGCCCGAGGCCGAAGCGAGCCTGGACCTGACCCGGGATGATGCGCCCGCGCCTGCCGCAGTGTCCCAGCCGGAAACGGCTGCGGACAGCGACCCCGTCCAGCTCGACCGTGATCCCGTCAGCTCAGTCAGCGAGGCGGCATCGTCCCTTCCTCGAGGCGGAAGCGTCCGTTCCAGAGAAGTCGGCGGGGCATCGGGACCGGGCGACGGACCCTGTGCAGTTCGATTGACCCGCGATCGAGCGAGTCGCCGAGCAGGACGGCCTGAACCAGAGCATGGCCAAGCTGCTGGTCGCGTCGCGTGCGGAGGGCGCCAGATCGCGTTGGCCGTTCTGAAGACAGGTTGCGGTCCGCTCAAGCCTCAAGGTGCTCTTTCCCTGGCCGTCTCGTAGGAGAGACGTTCTCCTTTTCCGGACGCCTGCTCTCGCTTATAGTGATGGGCATGACGGACGTGACCCTGAGCCCTGAGCAGGAGCGCTTCGCCGCCGAGATGGTGGCGAGCGGGCGCTATCGCGACGTGTCCGAGGTGGTGGGCGCGCCGCTGCGGCGGGGGTGGCGCTGCCAGCATCAGGAACAGGTCCTCCTCCATGCGGTCGAAGTCGAGCCGCCACGG
>CAHJXG010000523.1 GCA_903644035.1 Rhodospirillales bacterium | reverse complement strand
ATGCATCGCATACACGATGCATCGCCGTCTCGTGGCGATCTCGCGTCAAGTCAGCCCTAACGCCGAGCCTTGCGCGCCGTGTCAGGATCGGCAGAACTAAATTTTGGCTTGTCTAGACCTAACTCTGGTTCAGGCTGTTCCCGGTTTGACATCAGCACGCCGCCCTGCTGGACCCCGACCGACATCCCTTACCGCCCCCATCGTCGTTGCGTTTGGCACAAGCGACGGCGGGACGGGCGGGAACGCCGTCGTCTATTGCGCCGGTGCTGTTCTGGTGGTCACACCAACGTTTGGTTGATTGCCGAGGGCACGCGCTCCGCCGCCATTGCTGGACGTGATGCCGGTCTCAAGCTTGGGCGGCACGCCTGGATCGGGACGGACGCTCGCACAAGAGGCGACAAAGTTTACGAGCAGGACAGCGAATATGCGGAGCATGATAAATCCTAGGTTAAATGGCAGCCGGTCAATCGGTGCTTCAGCATCTTGCGTCAGCAATGCCTTACGCGCCAAAGACGTCGTGTCTGACAGCACTCGTCCAATGTCAGACTTTGGACCAGAGATCGTCGGGTCCACGCTAAGCTTCGAGCTGATCGTGCGGCGCCTATGCCAGAAGTAACATCATCATGCCTGGTAGTGCGTTCCTTTTCTGTCTAGCCGACGTGCATTCTGCACAGGAGCCGCACCAAACGCACATGGATGTTGATTAACATTCTATCGGCGTCGCCGCTCGCGCTCCACGGAGGCCAACAGCGTGCCACAGCCGGTTCGACAGCAGACGCGGCTCGGCGCAAACTGGACGTCCACGACCAAGGAAGCGGTAGCGGTGGATTACGATCTGATTTTGCGCAATGGACGGGTGCTGGACCCAGGCACCGGATACGACTCGTTGGCGGACATCGCCTTCACCGATGGCAAGGTGGCCGCAATTGGCCTCGGCCTGCGAGGACGGGCGGTGCGGGATGTGGCAGGCTGCATCGTCATGCCGGGTCACATCGATTTCCACACGCACGTATACTGGGGCGGCACCTCAATCAGCATCGACGCCGATCAGCTTGCCCGCCGGGCCGGCACGACCACCTGGGTTGACGTGGGATCGGCCGGGCCGGGCAACTTCGCAGGCTTCCGAAAGCACGTGATTGAGCCGAGCCAAACACGCATCCTGGCCTACCTGCACGTGAGCCATGCCGGCATCTTCGCCTTCGCGCCCTCGGTGATGGTGGGGGAAAGCCAGGACATGCGCCTGATGGACACGGAAACCTGCGCCGCCGTGGCGCGGGACCATCCGGACCTGATCCGCGGCATAAAGGTGCGGGTGGGCGCCAACACCAGCGGAGCGAACGGCATCGCGCCGCTCTACCACGCGCTCGAGGCGGCCGAGCGGGCTGGGCTGCCCGTCATGTGCCACATCGACCGGCCGCCGCCGCGCTATGCCGACGTGCTGGCGGAGCTGCGGCCCGGCGACACTCTCACCCACTGCTTCAAGCCGTTCCCCAACGCGCCGTGTCACGCGGACGGCCGGGTGCGGGACGCCTGCTGGCAGGCGCGGGAGCGCGGGGTGATCTTCGACATCGGCCACGGCAAGGGATCGTTTGACTTCACGGTCGCGGAGGCGATGCTGACCGGCGGCTTCCCGCCCGACATCATCAGCTCGGACGTGCATGTGCTGTGCGTCGACGGTCCCGCCTATGACAACATGGAGACGATGAGCAAATTCCTCTGCCTCGGCCTGCCTCTCGCCGACATCGTGCGCGCCGTGACGACAACGCCTGCTTCCGTGCTGCGGCGACCAGACCTTGCGGACCTGTCGGTCGGCAGCACCGGGGACGCCACGGTGATGCGGATCGAGGAGGGGCGATTCACCTTTACCGACGTGCTGGGCCAGACCCGCATGGGATCGCAGCGTTTCGCGCTCGACAGCGTGGTCGTGGCCGGCAGGCTGTGGCACCAGGCAGACACGGCGGCACTGGCTGCCGATTAGGCACCCGGCGCCACGAAGAAGGTGAGGAGGGCGCGATGCGCGGCTTAGACGGAATGCGTGTTCTGATCACCGGGGCGGCGCAGGGGATCGGCCTTGCCACCGCCCAACGCTTTGCGCAGGAGGGCGCGCGCGTGGCGTTGAATGACCGCAACGATGGCCCGCAGTTGCTGGCCGCGGTGGCCTCGCTGTCGCCGGTTGGCGCCGGGCCGCATTGCCCCGTGCCCGGCGACGTGACGGATGAGACGGCGGTCGAGCGCTTCGTGGCGGCCGCCATCACCGGGCTGGGCGGGCTGGACGTGCTGGTGAACAACGCCGGGCTGCAGATCCCCGCGCCCAGCGAGGCGCTGGACATGGCCGGCTTCGACCAGGTGCTGGCGGTCAACCTGCGCGGCACGGTGCTGTGCACCCGGGCCGCGATCCGGCATTTCCTGGCGCAAGGGCGCGGCCTGGTGCTGAACAACTCTTCGGTGCACGAGACGATCCCGAAACCCGGCTATCTCAGCTATTCCGCCAGCAAGGGCGCCATCGGCAACGTGACCCGCACCCTGGCCCTGGAGTTCGCCGGCCGCGGCATCCGCGTCAACGCGGTGGCGCCTGGGGCGACCGTCACCCCGATGAACGCCGCATGGACCAATGACCCGGCGGCGCGCGGCGTGATCGAGCAGCACATCCCACTCGGGCGCAGCGCGGAGGCGTCGGAGATCGCGGCCTGCTTTGCGTTCCTGGCCTCGACCGACGCCGCATACATCACGGGGCAGACCATCTTCGTCGATGGCGGGCTGACGCTGCACGCCGACTTCCGCGAGAACTGGTCGTCCTAGGCCTGACAGGGGTGGCGGAGAGAGTGGGATTCGAACCCACGGTACGCTTTCACGCACACACGCTTTCCAAGCGTGCGCCTTAAACCACTCGGCCATCTCTCCAGCGGGCGCGCATCAATAGCAGCGCCGGGCGATGATGCAACCCGGTCCTTTCCCGTCTACGCATCCATCTTCAACGCCGCCAGGAAGGCGGATTGCGGGATCTCCACCTTGCCGAACTGGCGCATGCGCTTCTTGCCTTCCTTCTGCTTGTCCAGCAGCTTGCGCTTGCGGCTGATGTCGCCGCCGTAGCACTTCGCCGTCACGTCCTTGCTCAAGGCGCCGATGGTCTCGCGCGCGATCACCTTGCCGCCGATGGCCGCCTGGATCGCGATCTTGAACAGCTGCTTCGGGATCAGGTCCTTCAGCTTGGCGCAGATGCTGCGCCCGCGGTTCTCGGCAGCACTCCGGTGCGCGATGAAGGACAGCGCGTCCACCGGGTCCTGGTTGACCAGGATGCTGATCCGCACGAGGTCGCTTTCCTCATAGCCGTCCATGGCGTAGTCGAAGCTCGCATAGCCCCGCGTGACCGACTTCAGCCGGTCGTAGAAGTCGAACACCACCTCGTTCAGCGGCAGGCGGTACACCGCCATCGCGCGGTTGCCGACATAGGTGAGGTCCGCCTGCTGCCCGCGCCGCTCGTTGCATAGCGTCAGCACGCTGCCGAGGTAATCGTCGGGCACCATGATGGTGGCCCTGATCCACGGCTCATCGATATGGTCGATCTTCATCGGCTCCGGCATGTCGGCCGGGTTGTGCAGCTCCTCGATGGCGCCCTTGGTGGTATGGATGCGATAGACGACGCTCGGCGCCGTCGCGATCAGGTCCAGGTTGAACTCGCGGGTCAGCCGCTCCTGGATGATCTCCAGATGCAGCAGGCCCAGGAACCCGCAGCGGTAGCCGAAGCCGAGGGCGGCCGAGGTCTCCGCCTCGTAATGGAAGCTCGCATCGTTCAGCCGCAGCTTGCCGAGGCTGTCGCGCAGGTGCTCGAAGTCGTCGGCATCGACCGGGAACAGGCCGCACCACACCACGGGGATGCTGGCCTTGAACCCGGCCAGCGCCCCGGTCGCCGGCACGCGGTCGTCGGTGATCGTGTCGCCCACGTTGCAGTCGGCGACGGTTTTGATCGACGCGGTGATGAACCCCATCTCGCCGGGGCCGAGGTCGCCGGTCGGGATCATCTTCGGCGTGAACACGCCGACCTGCTCCACGCTGTGCACGGCGCCGTTCGACATCATGCGGATCCTCTGCCCGCGCTTCAGCCGCCCGTCCTTGATCCGAACCAGGATCACGACGCCCAGATACTGGTCATACCAGCTATCCACCAGCAGAGCCTTGAGCGGCGCGTCAGCGTCGCCCACGGGCGGCGGCAGCCGGGTCACCAGCGCCTCCAGCACGCCCTCGATGTTGAGGCCGGTCTTGGCGCTGATCATCACCGCGTCGTCGGCGGGGAGGCCGATCACGTCCTCGATCTGCTGCTTCACCCGGTCAGACTCGGCCGCCGGCAGGTCGATCTTGTTCAGCACCGGCACGATCTCGTGGCCCGCGTCGATGGCCTGATAGACGTTGGCCAGCGTCTGCGCCTCGACCCCCTGGCTCGCATCCACCACCAGTAGCGACCCCTCGCACGCCGCCAGGCTGCGGCTCACCTCATAGGCGAAGTCCACGTGGCCCGGCGTGTCCATCAGGTTCAGCTCGTAGGTCAGCCCGTCCTTGGCCTTGTACGCCAGGCGCACCGTCTGCGCCTTGATGGTGATGCCGCGCTCCTTTTCCAGCTCCATGCTGTCGAGCACCTGCGCCGACATCTCCCGCTCGGTCAGGCCGCCGCACACCTGGATCAGCCGGTCGGCCAGCGTCGATTTGCCGTGGTCGATGTGCGCGATGATGGCGAAGTTGCGGATGAGGTGGAGCGGGGTGTCGGTCATTCCTCCGATGTAGTGGGTTTCTCCTAAAAAGTCAGTGTCTCCGTCGGCCCCTCACCGCAGCGCCGCCCCCGTCGCCTTCGCCACCGCGGCCACCACGCGGGCGCCCGCCGCCTCGATCTCCGCATCCGTCAGCGTGCGCTCGCGCGGCTGGAACACCACCTCGATCCCCACCGACTTCTGACCCGGCGGCACCTTGTCGCCCGAGTAGACGTCGAACACGCTGACCCCGGCGATCAGCGTGCGCTCCGCCCCGCGCGCCGCGCGCAGCACCGCGTCGGCGGCCACGTCCGCGCCCACCAGGAACGCGAAGTCGCGCCGCACCGGCTGGAACGCCGGCAGGTCCGGCGGCGCCCGGCGGCGGCGCTTCGGCTCCGGCACGCGGTCCAGATACACCTCGAACGCCGCCGCCGGACCCGGCCAATCCAGCGCCTGCAGCACGTGCGGGTGCAGCTCCCCGAACGTCGCCAGCACGAGCCGTGGCCCCTGCCGCACCGTGCCGGACCGCCCGGGATGGTAGAAGCCGGGCGCGTCGGCGGTGACGCCCAGGCTGTCCATCGGCAGGCCGAGCGCCTGCAACACCTCCAGCGCCGCCGCCCTCGCGTCCATGGCGCCCAGCCCGCGCGACGGCGCCAGCGGATGCCGCGGCGTCATGCCGGCCAGCACGCCGGCGGCCACAACCTCC
>CAHJXG010000522.1 GCA_903644035.1 Rhodospirillales bacterium | reverse complement strand
CGCGCCCGCGCCGCGGAGCTGCTGCGCCTCGTGCAGCTCGATCCCGGCGCCGCCGAGCGCTTCCCGCACGAGTTCAGCGGCGGGCAGCGCCAGCGCATCGGCATCGCCCGCGCCCTGGCGATGGAGCCGGAGCTGCTGGTCGCCGACGAGCCGGTCAGCGCGCTGGACGTGTCGGTGCAGGCGCAGGTGCTGGCGATGCTGGAGGAGCTGCGCACGCGCCTGAACCTGACGATGCTGTTCATCACGCACGACCTGCGGGTGGCGGCGCAGGTGTGCGACCGGGTGGCGGTGATGCGGCGCGGCGTCATCGTGGAGCAGGGGCTGACGGCAGACGTGTTCGCGCGCCCGGCCCACGACTACACGCGCGCCCTGCTGGACAGCATCCCCGGCCGGCGTGGCGCAGAGGTCCGATGATGGGTGCCGGAGGCCACGCGGTGCAGGGCAGACCGCGCGGATAATAAGGGGGCATGTGGGGGAGGGTGCCTGTCGGGTCCGGGCGCGGGCTGAGGCGGCGGTGCTTTGTTCCCGACTTTCAGTTCTTCTCAAGCCTCCAGAACAGAGGGATAGCCGACTCCGAGACGTTCCGGATGTTCACCCGGAACGCGGCGGGTTGGGCGAACTGCCCGAAGGTTGCCCCCAGGGCCTGCTCAGTGACGGCCGCCTGGGCCTGGCCGGCCGCCTCCCGCTGGGACGCGAGGTCGGGTGCCTGGGCAAACGTCTCGAACAGCGGCGTCAGCGCCTTTTCGCAGAGATAGCCGGCGCTCGGAGCCTCCTGGCAATTCCCGTTGACGGCCGTGTTGGTCAGCGGCGACTGCAGGTCCAGCCCGATGGCGTGCACCCCATAGACGGACCAGCCGGTCCGCTGCATGCGCCGCTGCAGCAGCGTCGCCCAGTCCATCACCTGGACATCGACCTTGAATCCGGCTTGCGACAGCCGGCTGGCCAGGATCGTGGAGGCCACCCGCGGCACCTCGATGTCGCTGGCGACCATGACCACGACCGGCTCGTTGGCGTACTTCGTCTTGGCCAGGGCGGCGCGCGCCGTCGCGATCGAGTGGTCTGTCGGCAGGCCTGGGTTGGGGGTCGCGTAGGGCGAGCCGCAGATGAAGAACGATGGGCAGGTCTGTGCCGCCGCCGGCTCCAGGCCCAGGCCGTCGAGCACCTCCTGCTGATCGACCAAGCCCTGCACGACGCGGCGGATGGCCGGGTCGTCGAACGGCTTCTGCACGTGGTTGAACCGGTACTGGCCGGTGAACATCTGCGCGCCCGTGAAGTTCAGCACCCGGACGGCCGCGTTCTTCTTCAGGAGCGGGATCAGGTCGAACGGAGCATATTGCAGGTAATCGACCTCTCCCTGCTGAAGGGCCGCGGCGGCGGTGGCGCCGTCCGGTATGATCCGGAAGTCGACCGCGTCCACGTTGACCTTGTGCGCGCCTGCGAGGAAGTCGGCGGGTTCGGCCCGCGCGACATAGGCGGCGTTCCGGCGCAGCAGCATGTGGTTGCCCGGCTGGTGGGCGGCGCTGCTGTAGATGAACGGGCCGGAGCCGACGATCTCCTTGACCTGCTGGCTTCCCGGGGTCGCGGCGAGGCGGGCCGGGATGATGAACGGCGCCGGGCCCAGCGTGGTGCCCAGCGTCTCCAGCACCAGCCCATAGGGCGCGCGCAGCACCAGGGTGAAGGTCGTCGCGTCGGTCGCCTCCAGCGAGGCGATGGCCGCGAACAGCCGTCCGCCCAGGGCGTTGCGCGTCGACCAGCGCCGCAGCGAGGCCACGACATCGTCGGCGGTGACCCTGGCGCCGTCGTGGAACGCCAGCCCCTCGCGCAGCGTGAACCGCCAGGTCAGCTTGTCATCCGACACGGACCAGTCGCCGACCATCTGCGGCTTCATCGCACCCTTGGAGTCCGGCGCGAACAGGGTGTCGTACACCATGTATCCGAAGGTCCGGCTGATGTATGCGCCGGTGAAATGCGGATCGAGCGTCACGATCTCCGCTTCCAGGACGGCATTCAAGGTCGTCTCGGCCCGGACCGGGTGTCCAGAGATCGAGGCGATCAAGGCCGATAGCGTCAACATCCGTCTCATCATCGTGGCATCCTTCTGATCGGTGTCGTGGGACGAGTGCGGCTCTGACCTTGAGGGCCAAGCCAAGCCTGCCGTCATGCGAGGGCGCGCAGGCCAGGGCTCCTGCCCTCGAACCGGCTCAGCCGCAGATGCCCGATCGCCATGGCGGTCATCCCGCCGATCAGCAGGTCGGCCAGGGCCGCACCAACCACGGGCGCGATCTTGAAGCCATGCGCCGAGAACCCGGCCGCCACCAGCACGCGCGGCGCCCAGGGAAGCGGCCCGATCACGCCATCCCCATCCGCCGTGAAGCCATCCGCGTATGATTCGGAGCGCACGGGATGCGGCCACAGCCCCGGGTAGTGCCGCGCAATCGCCTTGGAGAGCGGCGCCCTCTCCCAAGGAGCCGCCGTCCGGGCATCCATCGGCGCGTCGAGCGGCCCCAGGGAGCCACCGATTGCCGCCTTCACCATCGTTCGGTCCTGCGACGAGAACAGGCAGACGGCGCGACCGCCGACGTAGCGGATGTGCGGCGGAAAGACGTCCGGCACGAACAGGTCCGGCGTGCGGCTGAGATACCAATGCAGGCCGACGCGGTGCGGCGTGACCAGGCCGGGCGGCAGGAACCGCTGCGACCATGCGCCCGTCGCCAGGATCACCGCGCCGAACCGGGCGCGGCCCTGCGGGGTCTCCACGGTGACGCCGCCCTCGTCCGGCTCGATGCCGGTCACCGCGCATGAGGGACGCAGCTCCGCCCCCGAGGCCTGAGCCTGGTCCAGCGCCGCCATCACGGCGCGCTCGGGCTTGATCAGCCCACCGGCCTTGTCGAGCACCGCGACCTCGCCCGGCTCCACGCCGATGGCGGGAAACCGCGCCCGCGCCTCCGTGCTGTCCAGCATCTCGATCTCGACGCCGGCGGCCGTCGCGCAGCCGATCAGGCTGGCGATGCGGTCCGCCGCGCGGTCGCCGATGGAGACGAAGCCGTTGAGGTCCAGCAGCGCCTGACCGGATTCCGCCTCCAGGGTCCGCCACAGCTCCTTCGCCCGGCGCAGCGCCGGAACCCAGTGCGGACCGTTGCTGTAGGCGGTGCGGAACATGCGCGTCTCGCCGGAGAAGGCGCCGTTCATGTGGCCGAGCGGGAACTGATCGAAACCGACGGCGGGAACGCCCCGCCGGGACAACTGCCAGAGCGCCATGCTGCCCATGGAACCCAGGCCGATGACGGCGACAGGACGCTGCATCCTCAACTCGCGCGTCGGGTCGGGACGCCGACGCGATGGCAAGGGGGCAGGGGAGGGTGGGCGGCCATGGCTGCGTGCTCTTCCGCCGCGTTCAGGTTGAGGCGACCACGATCATCTCGACGCGGATGTCGCGGTTGGCCATGTTGACCTGCGCGCAGGCGCGTGCAGGCGGGTGCGCGGGATCGACCCAGGCGTTCCACGCCTCGGTGAACGCATCGAAATCAAGCAGGTGCGCGATCCAGACCGTCACGTGGCCGATCCTGGTCTTGTCGGACCCCAGGCGCGCCAGACGCTCCTCGATCAGCTGAAACACCTCGTTCGCCTGCTCCACGACGCCGCCGCGCGCCGCCAGGGTCGCCTGCGGGATGACCGTCATGTGGATGGTGCCGTTCACGACCGTCATCTCTGCGGAGCGCACGGCGGACGCGGCCTGGCGGTCGGTGGATTTCAGGACATGCTCGATGCTCATGCGATTGTCGCTTCCGCCCTGCTTGGGCCGGGATGGTGCGGCGGTCGGCGCGCGAACCGGTCAACGGCGTAGGGCGACAGGTCGAACTCCGGGGCGGCTCCCGACCACAGGGCCGCGAGCGCCTTGCCGGACGCGGCGCCGTTGATCATGCCCGCGGACGACAGGCCGAACAGGTAGAACAGGCGCCTCGTGCCCGGCGAGGCCGCGATCACCGGCAACCCATCCGGCAGGTAGGAGCGGAAGCCCCTCCATGTGGAGGAGCGGTGCGGCTGGATGCCCGGCAGCACCGTCGTCACATGGCGCAGCATGTCCTGGATGACGGCGTCCGCCGGCGGCCGCCGGTCGCCGCCGAACTCGTAGGTCCCGGCGAGCCGGATGCCGTCGCGCATCGGGGTGATCGCGAAGCGGAAATCGAGCGGCAGCAGCGGCGTGTCGAGTTCGATGCCGGGCTCGCCGACCATGACGTGGTAGCCGCCGACGGCCTGGTGCGGCACCCGGTCGCCCGCGGCGGCAGCCAGGTGGGCCGCGCCGGCACCGGCCG
>CAHJXG010000521.1 GCA_903644035.1 Rhodospirillales bacterium | reverse complement strand
TGCCCCTTGGCGGTCCCGGCGTGCGGCGCGGCGGTGCCGGCGTTGCGGGCATTGGGGGGCGGACGCGAGGCCGCGTGCATCCGTGCGGAGGCTGCGGCCGAACGCGCCCCGGTTTTTGCATGAGCGCGCCGCCCTGCTCCCTTTCCCGCAAGGGGGGATGGCGCGTCGCCGTCCTCGGCCGCCAGCCATGACGCTGCTCGTCCTGGACGCGGTCGCCCGGCAGTACTCAGCCCGCCGCGGCGCCTTTGCCCGCCCCGTCCCAGTCCGCGCCGTGGACGGCGTCAGCCTGCGCCTGGACCGTGGCCGCACCCTGGGGCTTGTGGGGGAAAGCGGCTGCGGCAAGAGCACCACGGGACGGGTCGCCCTGGGGCTGGAGCCGCCGGACGCCGGGACCGTGCGGTTCGGCCGTGCACTGATGCCCAGGGTGGGCACGACCGCCTGGCGCAGCCTGCGCGCCCGCATGCAGTTGGTGCCGCAGGATCCCCTGGGCGCGCTGGACCGCCGTATGACCATCGCGGCCCAGGTCGCCGAGCCGCTTGCCATTCACGGGCTGCCCGGCAGCGGCGACCGCGTGAAGGCGCTGCTGGCCCAGGTCGGCCTGCGCCCGGACCAGGGCGCCCACCATCCGCACACCCTGTCCGGCGGCCAGCGGCAGCGCGCCGTGCTGGCTCGGGCGCTGGCGACCGACCCGGACCTGCTGGTGCTCGACGAGCCGGTCAGCGCCCTGGACGTGTCCATCCAGGCCGGGATCGTCAACCTGCTGATGGACTTGCAGGCCGCCCGTGGCCTGGCGATGCTGTTCATCAGCCACGACCTGAAGGTGGTGCGACAGGTCAGCCACGAGGTCGCGGTCATGTACCTGGGTCGCATCGTCGAGCAAGGCGATCCCGACGCTGTCTTCTCCGACCCGGTGCACCCTTATGCTCGCGCCTTGGTGTCCGCGGTGCCCGTCCCCAGGCCCCAGGGCGCCCCGGGCCGCGTTCCGCGCATCATCCTGCACGGTGATCCGCCCAACCCCGCCAACCGCCCGGCGGGCTGCGCCTTCCATCCCCGCTGCGCCGCCGCCTTGCCGTTGTGCCGGGTGGACGACCCGACGCTCAAGCCGATGCCGGACGGCCGCCTCGTCGCCTGCCACGTCGCCCATGGCGACGCCCAGAGCAGGGCGGGGAGCATGGCCGCATGATCCGGTTCCTTGCCTTGCGCCTTGGCCGCGCGCTGCTGACCATCGCCCTTGTCGTCACCTTCGCCTTCGTTGTCCTGCGCCTGTCCGGCGACCCGGCCATGCTGATTCTGAACGTGGACGCCCCGGCCGAGGCCATCGCCGCCTTTCGCCACGCCTGGGGCCTGGACCGGCCGCTTTGGGTCCAGTACTTCGCCTATTTCGGCAACATCCTGCACGGGGACCTCGGCCAGTCTATGCGTGACGGACGCCCGGCGGCGGCGCTGGTGATGGAGCGCATCCCGGCCACCCTGGCCATCGCGCTGCCGGCGCTGCTGATCAAGGTCGGCCTCGGCATCCCCGCAGGCGTCCAGGCGGCGCTGCGCCGCGGGTCCCTGACGGACCGGCTGGTGATGGCGGCGGCGGTGGCCGGGTTTACGGTGCCGAGCTTCGTGCTTGGGCTGGTGCTCGTGCTGGTGTTTGCGGTCAAGCTCGGCTGGCTGCCGTCCGGCGGGCAGGACAGCCCGCTCAGCGCCGTCCTGCCGGTCGTGACGCTCGGCTTCGGGGGCGCCGCGGTCCTGGCGCGGTTCACGCGCAGCGCCATGCTGGAGGTGCTGGGCCAGCCTTACATCCGGACCGCGATGGCCAAGGGCGTCCCGTGGCGGCTGGTGGTGCGCGGCCACGCCCTGCCCAACGCGGCCATCCCGACCGTCACCATCGTGGGCTTCATGGTCGGCAGCCTGATGGCCGGGGCCGTGGTGGTCGAATCCGTGTTCAGTTGGCCCGGCGTCGGGCGCCTGCTGGTCACGGCCGTCAGCAACCGGGACCTGGCCGTCGTGCAATGCATCCTGCTGCTGGTCGCCAGCACCATGGTGCTGTCGAACCTGCTGGTGGACCTGCTGTACGGCGTGCTCGACCCGCGGCTGCGGGCCGCGCGGTAATGTCCAGCACCGTCCTTCCGCTGCCGACGGAGCGCCGTGCGCCCGTCCCGGCGCTGGCGGCCATGGCCCTGCTGTGGATCGCGGCGGTGCTGTGCGTCGCGGTCTTTGCCGATCAGTTGCGCCCCTATGGGATCACGCAGTTTGACCTTCGCAACCGCCTGGCCCCGCCCCTGGGCTTCGGCGGCACTGCGGCGCACCCGCTGGGCACGGACGAGCTGGGACGGGACGTGCTGTCGCGGCTGCTGGTGTCGGTCCGCATTTCGTTGCTGATCGCCTTCGGCGCCACCGCCATCGCGGCGCTGCTGGGCACCACGCTGGGTTTTCTGGCGGCGCATCGCCGCGGCTGGACGGAGGCCGCGATCCTCATGCTGATTGACGCCCAGGCCGCCCTGCCCTTCCTGATTCTGGCACTGGCCGTGCTGGCCTTCTTCGGCAATTCGCTGCCGTTGTTCGTGTGCCTGATGGGGCTGTACGGGTGGGAGCGGCACGCGCGCATCGCCCGCGGCCTGGCGGTCCAGGCGGACGCGCAGGGCTACGCCGGGGCGGTGCGGCAACTGGGCGCCGGGCCGCTGCGGGTCTACATGCGCCATGTGCTGCCCAACATTGCCAGCACCCTGATCGTGTCGGCCACGCTATCCTTCCCGGAGGTCATCCTGCTGGAAAGCGGCTTGTCGTTCCTGGGCCTAGGCATCCAGCCGCCGATGACATCCTTGGGCAACATGATCGGCTACGGCCGCGAGTACCTGACCCGTGCGCCGTGGATCCTCCTGGCGCCCGGCGCCGTGGTGGTGCTGACCACGTTCAGCGTCAGCGTGCTGGGGGACTGGCTGCGGGACAGGCTGGACCCGACATTAGGGTAGGTCCTGAGCAGCCAGAAGGCTGTGGCACCGTCTTGCCCATCAGGACGGCACTACGGCCGGCGTCAGTCCTGGACGTGCGAGAGCGTCTTACGAGTCAGCTGGGACGTTTCCGCTTGTATGTCGGGGCGGAGGTGTCCATGGCTGGACCATGTTCGAGGGATGTGCGCAGCCGCGTCTTGGCTGCGGTTGATGCGGTTGGCCCCGCTCAGGGTTACGCCGAGCGGTGTTCCGCACCTATCGACGAGGAGGGGGCGCTTTGTGCCCGGCTTGCCCAGCCGACAATGCGCGCATCGCGGCGGGTCGGTCGGGTTCGGCCCCGCCGCAGGCCTCCTTTTCACCGGAACAGAAGCACCGTCCAAGCGGCCCAGCTCCAATCCAACTGCCCCGCCGCAGCCATGCACTCCAGCAGCACGCGGCGCAGCACAGGAGCTTGACAGTCTGGTTCACCAAGGAGGCGATCAAGGCATGGATGGCCGAGCCACGCGCTGGGCCGGGATGACATTCGTTTGATGCGGTTGGCGCGACGTGGGTGAGATCTGCTTCAAGCTGCTGGCTGGATGGGAGGTCAGCAGCGATGGCGCGGCCGTTGTCCCCGGCCCTGGCCTCCCGGCGCGAGCCGGGCCAAATGATGCTTTGGTAGCACCATGCGGGGGGCACCCGCTCAGGCGAAGCGCCGCTTCGCCGAAGACTGTCCGCTCAAGTCAGCGCAACAAACTCCCCGTTCCGCACGGTGAGGATGGCTGCCCCGTAATGCGGCGCGCGGTCCGGACCGAAGGTGTAGGCGCCGCGGCCCAGCACCGTCGGGGTTTCCATGATGCTGGCGAAGGCGGCGCGCACGCGCTCCCGGTCCGCGCCCGGCCCCGCGGCTTTCAGCACGGCGACGGCAAGGCTGCCGAGCGTGTAGCCGACCGCAGCCCAGTTGTCCGGCGCCTGCTTGTGTTTCGCGCGATACTCCGCCACGAACGCCTTGTTGATCGGC
The DNA here is from genome assembly GCA_903644035.1 of Rhodospirillales bacterium. Lineage (GTDB taxonomy): Bacteria > Pseudomonadota > Alphaproteobacteria > Acetobacterales > Acetobacteraceae > CAHJXG01. Next base: position 2,010 of record CAHJXG010000521.1, on the reverse strand, counting down.
GTGTCCGCACCCTCGAAGTAGTCGGCGACCACGACCGCGCCCTCCACCGCCTTGCCGCCGGCTTTGATGAAATTGGCCGACGCCATCGACGGCGGCGCGATGATCCGCACGTTGTCGGCAAGCCCCGCCTGCCGCGCCTGGATGACTAGGTTGGCGCCCTGCTCGGCCGGGGAGCCGACGTAGATGCAGTCGGCGCCGGAGTCCGCAAGCTTGGTCGCGAGTGCCACGAAATCAGTGTCGGACCCGAGGATGCCTTCCTCGCCCAGCACGGCGACGCCCGCCGCCTTCATCGTGTCCCGCGTCGCGTTCTTCTGGGCCACGAACCCGTCATTGTCGCGGTTGAAGACGAACACGGCCTTCTTCACGCCCATGGCCGCCGCGGCGTATTTCCCCAGTTCGGCCATGATGTCGGCAGGTGAGGAGGTGACCTTGTAGGACCACGGCCCCGCCTTCAGCACGTCGGCCGAGACCGCGCTTGTGAACATCGGCACCTTCAGGTCGTTGGCGACCGGGGCCGCCGCCGTGCCCTCGATAGAACTGGTCGGACCCAGGATCATCAGAACCTTGTCCACCGTCGCCATGCGGTTAGTCAGCGTGACGGCCTGGCCCTTGTCGCTGTTGTCATCCGCCTCGATGATGCGGATGCGGCCCCACAGCTTGCCCTCGGCGTTCGCCTGCTCCAGCGCGGTCACGATGCCGTTGCGGATCGGCACGCCGACGAAGGCGTAGGGACCCGTCAGCGCCATCGGCACCCCCACCGGGATGTCAGCGGCCTGGGCGCGGGCACGGCCGGCGGCAAGGAGACCCGTGGCGGCGAGCAAGGCGTGGCGTCGGCTGATGGCGGGCATGGTGTTTCCTCGATTATGCCGCGTGTGGCGGCACTTGGCCCGTCCCGGCGGCCGGCGCGGCCTGACCGAGGTAGTGGGCGATGATGGCGGGGTCATGCATCAGCGCCGCGCTGTCGCCCTCGGCGGCGATGCGTCCCCCTTCCATGACGTAGGCACGGCCGGTGGCGGCCAGCGCGCGGCGCGCGTTCTGTTCGACGACCAGCATCGCCAGCCCGGAGCCGTTCAGCTTGGCCAGGGCGGCGAACACGGTCGTGGCCATCAGCGGCGACAGGCCGAGGCTCGGCTCGTCCAGCAAAAGGACCCGCGGCGCGCCCATCAAGGCCCGGCCGATCGCAAGCATCTGCTGCTGCCCGCCCGACAAGGAGCCGGACGGCTGCGCCCTGCGTTCCGCCAGCACGGGAAACAGCTCGAACACCTGGTCCAAGTGGCCCGGCGCCCGCCCGCGCGCGGCCTGGCGGCCCAGCAGCAGGTTCTCGAGGACGCTCAGCGGCCCCAGCACGCGCCGGCCCTCCGGCACCTGCAACAGGCCCAGGCGGGAGACGGCATGGCCAGGCCGCCCCGTGATGTCATCCCCCGCCAACTCGACACGGCCGGATTTGGGCCGGACCAGCCCGCTCAAGGCGTTCAGCAGCGTCGTCTTCCCGGCCCCATTGGCCCCGATCAGCGCGACCATGCCGCCCCGGGGCACATGCAGCGTCACCTCGCGCACCGCCTCGATCCCGCCATAGCCAGCCCGCAGCGCCGTCACGGTCAGCATCAGGCGGGCGCCCCGAGATAGGCCTCGATGACGGCCGGATCGGCCACGACCGCGCCGGGGACGCCCGAGGCGATCAGGGTGCCGGCATCCAGCACATGCACCACATCGCAGGTGGCGCAGACGAATCGCATGTTGTGCTCCACGAGCAGGATCGCCATACCGCCATCGGCGAGGCGGCGGAACATCTGGCCGAGCGCCTCGGCCTCCACGTCGTTCATGCCGGCCACCGGCTCGTCCAGCACCAGCAGCCGAGGCCCGGTCGCCAGCGCGCGCATGATCTCGACCCGGCGCTGGTGGCCATAGGGGAGCGTGCCGGCCGGACGCCCGGCGTGGGACGCCATGCCGAAGCGGGCCAGGAGTTCGGCGGCCCCGTCGAGCGTGCGGCGCCGCGCGGACCCTGCCGAC
>CAHJXG010000520.1 GCA_903644035.1 Rhodospirillales bacterium | reverse complement strand
CGCGGCGGCCCGCGCCGGATGATCGGCTCGCGCCGGGTCGCGACCCCGATGGCGCGCGCCAGGTCCGCCACCGAGGTCTCCTGCCCCGTGCAGACATTCAGCAGATAGGCGCCGGGCTGATCGGCGAGGTGCCGCATCCCGGCCAGCAGGTGCTCCACGACGTCGCCCACGAACACGAAATCCCGGGTCTGCGAGCCATCTCCATGCAGGGTCACGGGCTGTCCAGCCCTGATCGCGTCGGCAAAGATGGAGATGACGCCGCTGTAGGGCGAGGACGGGTCCTGGCGCGGCCCATAGACGTTGAAGAACCGGAACCCGACCGAGGGCACGCCGTGCACCAGCAGGCCCACCCCGGCGTGCTGCTCGGACCCCAGCTTGTCGGCGCCATACGCCGTGCGCGGCTTCGGCACGGCATCCTCCCGCGCCAGCCCCGCCACGTTGCCGTACACCGCCGCCGAGGAGGCGTAGACCACCGGCAGCCGGCCCAGCGCCCGGGCCGCGTCGAGCACCGTGATCGTGCCGCCCAGGTTGATCCGGTGCGTGCCGAGCCAGTCCTCGTTCGCCCGCACGACGGAGGCCACCGCCGCCAGATGGAAGCAGCCGGATGTGCCCGTCAGCGCTCGCCGGACCACGGCGGGATCGCAGACGTCGCCGCGCATCACCTCGCAGCGCGGGTCCAGGTTCCCGGTCCGCCCGGTCGAGAAGTCATCCAGCACCCGCACATGATGCCCGCGGGCCAACAATGCGTCCGCCAGGTGCGACCCGATGAAGCCGGCGCCCCCGGTGATCGTATAGATCGTCAAACCGTTCTCCGTTCCGTGCCGACGACCGCAGGCGTGCGCCTGCGGTCGTCGGCGTGCCGGCCGCTTATTCCACCGTGACGCTTTTGGCCAGGTTGCGCGGCTGGTCCACGTCCGTGCCGCGCAGCACGGCGGTGTGATAGGCCAGCATCTGCACCGCGATCGCGTGCAGGATGGGGGCGACGAGCGGGTCCACCGTCGGCAGCTCGATCATCTCCGCCGAGATCGACCGCAGCTTGGCACAGCCGGCGGCGTCGCTGAAAACCACCACCTGGCCGCCGCGGGCGCCAGCCTCCTGCACGTTCGACGCCGTCTTCTCGAACAGCGGGCCGGACGGCACGATGGCCAGGATCGGCACCTGCCGGTCGATCAGCGCAATCGGGCCGTGCTTCATCTCGCCGGCCGCATAGCCCTCCGCATGGATGTAGCAGATCTCCTTGAGCTTCAGCGCCGCCTCCAGCGCGATGGCGTGGCAGGCGCCGCGGCCCAGGCACAGCACGTCCCGCGCCTCCGCCATGCGCTCCGCCAGGCGCTGGATCGGGGCGTCGTTCGCCAGCACCTCACTCGCCTTGGACGGCAGCTCCATCAGCGCCGCGATCAGGGCCGCCTCCCGCGCCTCGCTGATTGTGCCGCGCGCGCGGGCGGCGCCGACCGCCAGGCACGCCATCACCGTCAGCTGCGCCGTAAACGCCTTGGTGCTGGCCACGCCGATCTCCGGGCCGGCCACCGTCCCCAGCACCACGTCGCTCTCCCGCGCCATCGTGCTTTCCGGCACGTTCAGCACCGACATCACATGCTGTCCGGCGCCGCGCAGGAAGCGGAGCGCCGCCAGCGTATCCGCCGTCTCCCCGCTCTGGCTCACCAGCAGGCCCAGGCCCCCCTTGGACATGGGCGGCGTGCGGTAGCGCAGCTCGCTCGCGAAGTCGATGTCGGCCGGCAGCCGCGCCAGCTCCTCGATCCAGTGGCGGCCGGCCAGTCCGGCGAAATACGCCCCGCCGCACGCGGCGATGGTCACCCGCGGCACCTCCGTCCACTTGAACGGCAGGGCGGGCAGCAGCACGGTGCGCGTCGCCGGGTCCAGCATGTGCGAGAGCGTCTGGCCGATGGCGGCCGGGTGCTCGTGCAGCTCCTTTTCCATGAAGTGGCGGTAGCCGTCCTTGCCGACCACGGCGCCGGTCTGCACCGTCATCCGGATCTCGCGGCTCACGCTCTGCCCGGCGGGGCCGAAGAACGCGGCGCCCTCCCGCGTCACCACCGTCCAGTCGCCGTCCTGCAGGTAGGCGATGCGCCGGGTCATCGGCGCCAATGCCAGGCTGTCGCTGCCGAGATACATCGCGGTGTCGCCGAACCCCACCGCCAGCGGCGCGCCGTGCTGCGCGCCCACCATCAGCTCCGGATGGCCGGCGAACACCATGGCGAGCGCATACGCCCCCTCCAGCCGGCCGAACGCCCGCCGCGCCGCGTCCACCGGGTCCATGCCCTGGCGGAGGTGCAGGTCCACGAGCTGCGCCACCGTTTCCGTGTCGGTCTCGGTCTCGAACACCTGGCCTTCGGCCTCCAGCTCGGCGCGCAGCTCGGCGTGGTTCTCGATGATGCCGTTATGCACCACGCTGACGCGGGGCGTGCCGTGGGGGTGGGCGTTGCGCTGCGTCGGCGCGCCGTGCGTGGCCCAGCGCGTGTGGCCGATGCCAACGACGCCCGGCAGCGGCTCCTGCTCCAGCACGGTCGCGAGGTTGACCAGCTTCCCCGGCGCCCGCCGCCGCTCGATCCCGTCGCCCAGCAGCGTGGCGATGCCCGCGCTGTCGTAGCCGCGATACTCAAGCCGCCGCAGCGCCTCCAGCAGCAGGGGGGCCGCGGGTTCAATGCCGATCACGCCAACGATGCCGCACATAGCTTGCCCCACTCCGATCAGTGCCACGACCACGCACACCTGCTCCTGCGAACCCTCCGCAGCAGCGGCGTCAAAAAGACGATGTCTGAGGCGGCGGCAAGGCAGAGCGGCCTCGCAGCCTGCGATGGATTTTCATCGGAACCCTACCACATCCTCAGCTCATTTCTCCAGCAGAATATATTAATTTTGACGCCCAAGTGGTCAAGCCATCCGGCCGAGCACCCCACGCAGCATTGCGCCAGCCGAATGCTGCGCCAGGGCCAGCACTCCCCCGGGGGTGCGTGGATTGGCCAGGAGCACCCCGATGCGCCGGCGCCGCAGGCTGGACCACGTGGCCTTGTAGGCGTCGTCGCCCCGGCCGAAATCAAGCTCGGCGATGCCTTCGTCCAGCAACGCCTGGATCATGTGGCCGGTCAGCACGGTGCCCGGCGACAGCGGGCGCCAGGCGTCGTCATGCGCCAGCTTCAGCACGGTGGCCGAGCCGCCTGCCCCCGTCCAGTCCACCGTCCAGTACTGCGCCGCCACCGCCTGCGCGCCCGACCACAGCACGCCCAGCCGCAGCACGCCCGCCGCCGCGGCGCGCGGCAGCAGCGCGG
>CAHJXG010000519.1 GCA_903644035.1 Rhodospirillales bacterium | reverse complement strand
TCCGCCGCCTTGGAGCCGGAGATGCCGGACACCAGCAACATGCCCCCCAGCAGCACGTAGGACAGCCCGCCGCGCAGGTGGCCGATGAGCGCCGCGAGGAACCCCACCATGGCGCGCGCCATGCCGGTCATCTCGACCAATTGGCCGAGCAGCACGAACAGTGGCACCGCCAGCAGGATCAGCGAGCTCATGCCCTCGTCGAGCCGCCCCACGATCACCGAGAGCGTGGTGGAGGTGGTGGTCAGCAGGTACGCGGCGGTGGCGAGGCCGAAGGCGAAGGCGATGGGCACGCCGAGCAGCACGGCCGCGCCGACCAGCAGCACGAAGAAGAACAGCAGGTTCCAGTTGCCGACCGCCACCAGCACGGGCGAGGCGGCCCAGAGCAGGAGCGCGATGGCCGCAAGCGCCGCCGCCACCAGCAGCGTCTCCCGCCAGCCCTGCTGCGCCAGGCGGAGCAGCGCCACCGCGAGCATGAGGCCGATGCCGGCCAGCAGGGCCGCCGCGCGGATGCTGCCGGGCCAGCTCAGGGCCGGCGTCTCGATGAAGGACTGGTCGTCGACGTAGTCGAGCGCCGGGTGCACCAGCAAAACGAGGAACAGCAGCGGCACCCCCACCGCCAGCGCGTCCATCCGCGCCCGCCACACCGGCGGCATCAGCGCCGCGACCGTGGTCAGCCGCATGTGCGCGCCCCGGCGCAGCGCGATGGCGGCGCCCAGCATCGCCAGCCACAGGAACAGCAGGGAGGCGATCTCGTCGCTCCACACCAGCGGCCGGTCGAACACGAAGCGCGACACGACGCCCAGGAACAGGATGACGACCTCGGCCACCACCAGGAGGGCGGCCGGCACCTCCGTCAGCCAGCCGAGCGCGCGGTCGGCCCCATGCAGGACCCGGCGATCCCCCCGTGCCGGCGCGGCAACCTGGCTCACGCCAGCCTGCCGGAGGTCTTCTCCAGCATGGCCCAGGGCGCGTCGCCGAACTTCGCCTGCCAATCCTTGTAGTAGCTGGAGCCGCGCAGCGCGTCGCGGAACGGCGCGCGGTCCACGTCGTGGAACGCCATGCCCTTGGCCGCCAGGTCCTGGCGCAGGCTGACGCTGAGCCGGGCGATGTCCGCCCGCTGGTCCTGCCCGGACCGGGCCAGCTCGCGCTGCACGATCTCCTTGAGGTCGGCCGGCAGCTTCTCCCAGGCCCGGCGGTTGCCGACGATCTGATAGCCGTCCCAGACGTGCCCAGTGGTGCTCAGCGACTTCTGCACCTCGTAGAGCTTGGTCGTCGCGATGATGGCGAGCGGGTTCTCCTGGCCCTCCACCACCTTGGTCTGCAGCGCCGAGTACAGCTCGTTGAAGTTGATCGGCGTGGGCGAGGCGCCGAGCGCCTGGAACAGCGAGGTGAGGATCGGCGCGGGCGGCACCCGGATCTTGAACCCCTTGAGGTCCGCCGGCGTCAGGACGTCGCGCGTGGAGGACGTGATCTGGCGGAAGCCGTTGTCCCAGAGGTTGGTGACGGACACGAGCCCGGCCTTGGCGATCTGGCCCGCCACGTACTGGCCGAGCTCGCCGTCCACCGCCCGCCACACCGCGTCGTAATCCGCGAAGGCGAAGCCGATGTTCACGATCCCCACCGCGGCCACCAGCGTGTTGAGGATGGAGGTCGAGATGTTCAGGAACTCGACGCCCCCGTTGCGCACCTGGCTGATGAGGTCGGTGTCGGAGCCGAGCTGGTTCGCCGGGAACAGCCGCATGTCGAGCCGTCCGCCCGAGGCGTCGCGGATGCGCGCCAGCGCCTCCCCGGCGCGGACGTTGACGGGGTGGGTCGGGTCCTGGCCGGTGGCGAACTTGTAGGTGAACTCGGCAGCGCTGCCCCGGCGGGACAGGACCGCCGCGAGCGGCAGCGCGGCGGTGGAGGCGAGCAGCGTGCGCCGGGCCAGCGGCCCGTTTCCTTTGTCGTCCATCGTTTCCCCCTTGGTCGTCCTGTGTCGCGTTGCGGCCGGGCTGGCTACGAGGTTTCCGCCGTGCCGTTCAGTTGGCTGTAGGTGCGGATCACCTGGCTGTCGTCCGCCCGGCCGTGGCCCTGGCCCGACGCCGCCAGGAACAGCTGGTGCGCCAAGGCGGCCAGCGGCAGCGCCGCCTTGGCGTCGCGCCCGGCCTCCATGACGATGCCCAGGTCCTTCACGAAGATATCGACGGCGCTGCGCACCTCCGGCTCCGCCTCCAGCATCCGCGGCCCGCGGTCCCGCAGCATCCAGCTCGACGCGGCCGAGCCGCCGACGATCTCCAGCACCGCCGCCTTGTCGATGCCGAGCTTGGCCGCGAGCGCCAGCGCCTCCGCCGCCGCGGCGATGTGCACGCCGCAGAGCAGCTGGTTCACGCTCTTGACCACGGCGCCCTGCCCCGGCTTTTCCCCCACATGCGCGACCTTGCCGCCCATGGCGTCAAGCAGCGGGCGCACGGCGGCGAACGTCTCGCTGGGTGCGGCCGCCATGATGGTGAGCGACGCGGCCACGGCGCCGGCGACCCCGCCCGACACCGGCGCGTCGATCAGGCGGCGGCCCATCGCCTCGACCCTGTCCGCCAGGGCGGCGACCGCCTGCGGCGGGCAGAGATCGGAAGAGCACA
>CAHJXG010000518.1 GCA_903644035.1 Rhodospirillales bacterium | reverse complement strand
GCCCTGGTGGAGGCCGGGCTGCTCGACCTGCTGCGGCGCAGGGGCGATGCGGCGTTCCAGGTCAGCGACATCTCAGGGGCGCGGCGCTACTACCAGCGCGGCGCCGAGGCGGGCTGCGCCGCCTGCGCCGAGGGGCTGGCCAGGACCTACGACGCCAGGGAGCTGCGCCGCATCGGCGCGATAGGGATCGCGCCCGACCCGGCCCTGGCTGAGACATGGCGGAGCCGTGCCCGGCAACTCGGCCGGAACGGCACGCCTCAATGATTTCACGGATCGGAACCGGACCAGAATGCGAACAGCTTTTGCCGCCATCCTTGCCCTATCGCTCAGCCTGCCGGTCGTTCCCGCGGCGGCCCGCCCTCCGAACGCGGCGCCGCCCCCGTTTCCAGGACAGGCCCCGGCGTTCGTCGTCGGCGTCGAGGGCGCGGGGGTCGGGGGCACCGACCTGCGCATCGCGACGGACCTCGCCAACATCCTGAACGGGCCCGACCTGCGCGTCGTGCCGATTGTCGGACAAGGGTCAGTGCGGAACCTGGATGACCTCCTGCACCTGCGTGGAGTCGATGTGGCCGTCGTGCAGGCGGACGTGCTGGGCGGCGCGGAGCGCGAGAAGTTCCTGCAGCCCGGCATGACGCGATCGATCCAGTACATCGCCAAGCTGTTCGATGAGGAGGTGCACGTCATCGCCGGTCCCGACGTGCGCATGCTCGACGACCTCCGGGGCAAGACGATCAACGCGGACCTGCCGCGGTCCGGCTCCGCGATGACGGCGCGGCTGCTGTTCGCGACGCTGGGCATCCCCGTCACCTTCACGCCCGACCCGCAGGACGTGGCGATAGAGAAGCTCAAGCGGGGAGAGATCGCCGCCGTCGTCCGGGTCACCGGCAAGCCGGCCGACATGTTCCTCAAGCTGCCGGCCGACGCCGGCCTGCACCTCGTCGCGCTGCCGCAGGATGACATGCGGCTCCTGCAGACCTATGCGCCAGGCAGCATCACGCACGCGGACTACCCGAACCTCGTTCCGGACGAGCAGACGGTGGGCACCCTGACCACCGGGGGGGTGCTCGCGGTTTACGCCTGGCCGATGGGCAGTGAGCGCTACCGCTATGTCGCGCGGCTCGTGACTGCGCTGTTCGAGCGCCTCGGCGACCTGCAGCAGCCGCCCTCCCATCCGAAGTGGAAGGAGGTCAACCTTGCCGCAGAGGTGCCGGGCTGGACGCGCTTCCCGGCCGCGGCCGAGGAGGTGGCGCGCGTGGTGGACGGCCCTGCGCGGCAGGAGTTCGCGCGCTTCTTCGCCTCGGGCCGCGCGACGGCCGGCCTCAACCCCATGCAGCGGACCGCGCTCCTGCAGCAATACCTCCTGTGGCGGCGCACCGAGGCCGCCGCGATACGCTGAGGCTGGCGGCCGGGTCGGTGCGCGGTCACGATCCGGCCAGCCGGTGACGCCAGCCGGTGAGCAGGGCGATGAGTCCCACCCTCGCCGGCTGCTCGATCCATCGCCGCGACATCGCGGCGGCGCCGATGATCAGGCAGAGGACCAGGCCCACGGCTGCCGGCGTGGTGATGGTGGCACCCAGGCTTTTCAGGGTGTCGATGAGGAAGTGGTGCCACAGGTAGAGCGAGTAGGAGATCTCGCCGAGCCAGACGACCGGCGGCGCCCCGAGGACCGCGCGCAGCGGACCGGCCGCGAGGGCGATGCACAGCACGAGCGGGCCGAACAGGCCGGCGACGAGCAGGTCCGACGCGCCGGCCATCGCCAGCCCGCCGATCACCGCGATGAGGAGGACGCCGCAAGCGTCGAACGCGACATGCGGCCTGACGCCCGAGAAGCCCCGGCACAGCGCGGCGCCGATGGTGAAGCCGCAGGCGGCGCGCGCGAGGCCCATGCTGAACGTCACGTCGAGCGAGTTGTCCCGGCTCATCCAGGTCAGCGCACCCAATCCGCCCAGGCCCGCCGCCGCGATGGCCAGCGCGGCCCAGCGCCGCTCTGACCGCAGCAGGAGCCAGGCCAGGCCCGGGAAGGCGAGGTAGGCGAACCATTCGCAGCTGATCGACCAGGACGGCTCGTTGCAGGTGATGTGGCCGATGAGGCCCCAGGCCTGGACCATCAGCAGGTTCCCCAGGAGGTCGCCCGGCGCGCGGCAGGCGGGGGCGCCGACATAAAGCAGCATCGTGGCCACATGCAGCGGCCAGACCCGGGCGAAGCGCCGGATCATGAACTGCGTGTAGGTGCCCAGCGACGGGCGGCGGAACGCCTCGAGGTAGGCGCTCGCGATCACGTAGCCGCTGAGGGCGAAGAACAGGTCCACCCCGAGGTAGCCCGCCCGGAACATCGTCGCCAGCACGATCCCAGGCCCGTATGGGTCCCAGCCGCCGGCGTAGAACCAGTAGTTCATGTGGAACACCGCGACCACGCAGGCCGCCACCCCGCGCACCCCGGTCAGGGCGGGACGCAGGTCCTGGCTACGTGGCGGCGGCTGCTTTGGGCTGGTCTCGCCGTCTGGCCGCGCCTCGCGTGCAACCTTCGCCGCCGCGCTGTCGTTTCGATTATCTTCCGACCCACCCTTGGGGACCACACTGCCATGACGCTCGCCGCGCTCAGCCAAGCTTCTGACCACTCCCCTGAATCCCTGCTTGTGTTCCTGCATGGCCGCGGAGAGATCGGCGGCGACATCGATCAGCAGGTCCGCAAATACGGACCATGGGCGAACGTCCTGCACAAGCCGAAAGATGCTTACGGAGCTGACACGGTCGCGGAGATCCGCCGCCACCATGTGCTCGGCTTCCACCTGTCGGCGGAGGACTGGGACGGCGAGGCCCTGAGCGAGGCGGTGGACCGACACCTCGCCGCGCACCCGGCCATCGACCCGCGGCGGCTCATCCTGACCGGCCTCAGCCTGGGCGGACGCGGGGTGCTGCGGCTTGCCCTGCATCGCCTGCGCACGGGCCGCCCGGTGTCCTCCATCGCGTCCTTCTGTCCGGTGGGCGCGACGTATTCGGACGCGGAGATCGGCCTGCTGCGGACGGTGCCGATCTACCTGTTCCACTGCCCCGAGGACCCGGTGGTTCCGTTCGAGGGCAGCGCGCTGCTGCACCAGCGGCTCGGCAGCGACGTGTCGCGCCTGCGCATCGTCCACACGACCGAGCTGGCCTATGCGGACGCCGCGCATGATTGCTGGACGCGGTTCTACGGATCGCCGGGGCTGTATCGCTGGCTGGCGGCACCGGGGCGCGACCCGGCGGCCTGGCCGCAGTTGGCGCTGCCCCCCGTGCCCGCCGGAAGTGCCGCGGTCAGTCGGCTATGACGGCTTCCAGCGCAGATGCTCGTCCACCAGCCCCTCGGCCCCCAGCTTCGCCAGCACATGCAGCCGGATGCGCTGTGACTTGCGGAAGTCCGGATCGTCGAACCCGATGGCCCGCAGGCCGCCGATCAGGCGGGCCACCGAATCCGCCAGCGTGACCCGGGGCTGGTGCTCGGGCGCCAGCTCCCGGAACCGCGAGAAGTCGATGCGGTAGCTCCGTTTGTCCGGCAGCGCGTCCGGGTTGATGGCGACGGAGGTTCCGGGACAGGCCTCCGCCACCGCGGCGGCGAGGTCGCGCACCTGGTAGTTCCATTCGGCGCTCCCCGCGTTGACCGAAAGCACCCGGCCGCCGCGGTCGGCGTCGCGCAGGATCGCCCACTCGATGGCCCGCGCCATGTCGGCCACGTCGATCAGCGGACGCCACGGCGTGCCGTCGCTGAGGATCGAGATGCTGCGGGACGCAATCGCCCCGGCGGCGAAGTCATTGAGCACGAGGTCGAGCCGCAAGCGGTCGGAAAAGCCGCAGGCCGTCGCGAAGCGCAGGCTGGTGATCAGCATCGGGCCGTTCTCAAGACGCCGGAGCCCCTGCTCGGTCTCGATCTTGGACCGGGCATAGGCGGTCAGCGGGTTGAGCGTGTCCTCTTCCCGCCGGGGCGCGCCCTCCGCGAAGCCATAGACGCTGCAGCTTGAAGCGAACACGAAGCGGCCCACGCCGGCGGCTTCGGCGAGCTTGGCCAGGCGCAGGCTGGCACCCCGGTTGATCTCGTCCGTGACCGCCTCGAACCGCTTGCCCATCGGGTCGTTGGAGATGGCGGCCAAGTGCACGACGGCATCGACGCCCTCCAGCAGCGCGGCCGGCAACTCCCGCACGTCGCCGAAGTGCTGCGCCGTGAGCTGCCGCTCCGGCATCGGCCCGGGCGTCGTCAGGCAGTGGGCGAAGAAGCCGGCGTCGAAGCCGATCAGCGTGGCGTCCGGAAACCGCGCTCTCAGGGCGCGCACCACCACCGGGCCGACATAGCCCATGTTGCCGGTGATCAGGATCTTCATCAGGCCTCCGCGTATGGATGATCAAGGTGTCTGGCCGAGGGGGCGCCCGCAGCCGGTCAGAACACGCGCAGTTCCGGGATGAACACGACGAACTTGCCGCCCCACTCGCGGATCGCCGCCATCTGGCCCACGATCTCGTCCCGGAGGTTCCAGGGCAGGATGACGAGATAGTCGGGCTTCGTCTCGGCAATCGCTTCCGGCCCCCGCACCGGCAGGCGGCAGCCGGGCAGCAGCGTCCCCTGCTTGTGCGGGTTCAGATCGACCGTGTAGGCGATGAACTCGGTGCCGATGCCGCAGTAGTTCAGCAGGGTGTTGCCCTTGGCCGGCGCGCCATAGGCGGCGACCGTGGCGCCCGCCCGCTTCGCCTCGATCAGGAAGCTCAGCGCCTCGCACTTGATGCCGACCACCTGGGCCGCGAACCGGTCGTAGGCCGCGACATCCTGCAGCCCCGCATCCAATTCCACCTGACGCATCGCCGTCACGCGGTCCGAGACCGGCGCGCGGTCCCCGGCGGCTTGGCGCACGAAGATGCGGAGCGAGCCGCCGTGGGTCGGCTGCTCCTCCACGTCGTACACCTCCATGCCGTGCCCGGCGAACAGCCGCTCGACCACGCCCAGCGACAGGTAGGAGAAGTGCTCGTGGTAGATCGTGTCGAACTGGTTCTGCTCGATCAGGCGGAGCAGATGCGGGAACTCGAACGTCGCCGTGCCGTGGTCGCCGAGCAGGATGTGGAAGCCCTCGGCGAAGTCGTGGATATCCGGCACGTGCGCGAGCACGTTGTTGGCCGTCATCAGGTCCGCTGGCCCATGCTCCGCCCGCAGGCGCGTCGCCGTGGCGGCGCCGAAGAACGCGACCTCCGTCGGGATGCCCCGGGCGATGGCGCTCTCGGCGACGTTGCGCGCCGGGTCGACCCCGAGCACCCTGACGCCTGCGGCCTTGAGGTACTGCAGCAGGTAGCCGTCGTTGCTGGCGACCTCGCAGGCGAAGGAGTCGCCGGTGAGCGCGAAGCGGCGCACCATGTCGCCTGCGTAGCGCTCGGCATGGCGCAGCCAGCTTTCGCTGAAGGACGAGAAGTAGAGGTAGTTGCTGAAGATGCCGGACGGCGTCTCGAACTCGCGCAGCTGCACCAGCCAGCATTCCGTGCACACGAACACATGAAGCGGGTAGAACGGCTCCATCCGGTCGCCGCCGTCGCCCGGGACGAAGGAGTTCGCCAGCGGGGAGACACGCAGGTCGGCAAACGTCCGGCTCAGCCCGGCGCCGCACAGGCGGCACCGGCAGGCGGCGTCCGCCATCACCACACCTTCCACGGCGCCCGCCCCTTCGCCCAAAGCTCCTCCAGCAGGCGCTTGTCGCGCAGCGTGTCCATGGATTGCCAGAACCCCTCATGCTTGTGGGCCATCAGCTCCCCCATCGCGGCCAGGCGTTCGAGGGGCTGCGCCTCGAACACGGTGTCGTCGCCGTCGATCAGGTCCAGGACCTTGCGCGACAGGATGAAGAACCCGCCATTGATCCAGATCTCGCCGATCGGCTTCTCCTGGAATTGCCTCACCTGGCCGTCGTCGATCTCGAGCGCGCCGAAGCGGGAGGGCGGGCGCACGGCCGTGACCGTCGCCATCTTGCCATGGCTCTGGTGGAACGCCGCGAGGGACTTGAGGTCGATGGTCGCGACGCCGTCGCCGTAGGTCAGGCAGAACGGCTCGGTTTCCGAAAGATGGTCACGCAGGCGCCGGATGCGGCCCCCCGTCATCGTCTCAAGCCCGGTGTCCACCAGCGTCACCTTCCACGGCTCGGCCGAGCGGCGGTGCATGATGGTGATGTCCTCGGCGAGGTCGATCGTGATATCGGAGGCAAGCCGGTGATAGTCAGAAAAATACTGTTTGATCAAGTGCCCCTTGTAGCCCAGTGGAATGATAAATTCCTTGATGCCAAAAGCAGCATAGATCTTCATGATGTGCCATAGGATTGGCCTGCCCCCGATCTCCACCATAGGTTTCGGGCGGGTTTCTGTCTCCTCCATCAATCTTGTGCCGAAACCGCCCGCAAGTATTACCGCTTTTTCGATAATCATAATGTCCTATAGGGTCACGAGAGCGTTGCCGCCCATGCAGCCTTGATGCCAGGCTGCCCGGATACGGCGTAAGGCTGCTCGTCCACAAGCATCTTTTCGGTCCTGGTTCTTTTTTTGAGCCGGTATGATGCGCGTGCCGGAGGCGGGAGTCGGCATCCAGCCGCTCAGCCGGAGACGCCGCGCAGCGGCGGCCATCCAAGGTCCTTGTCCGAGATCGAGGCCGGCACCGCGGGCCAGCCGATGCCGAATGCCGGGTCGTCGTAGCGGAAGCCGTGGGCGGCGCCGGGAACGAACTCGGTCGTCATGGAGTACTGCACCTCCGTGTCGTCCGCCCGCGTCAGGAAGCCATGCGCCACCCCAGGCGGCAGGAACAGCAGCTGCCCCGTCCCGGCGGCGAGCGGGAAGCCCTGCCACCGGCCGGCGCTCGGGCTGCCAGGCCGCATGTCCGCCACCACGTCGTAGATCGCGCCGGTCACGCAGCGGATGAGCTTGGCCTCCTCATGCGGCGTTCGCTGGTAATGCATGCCCCGCAAGGTGCCGGCCCGGCGGCTGACGGAGGCGCTCCATTGCACGAACCGGGTCGGCAATCCCTGAGCTTCGTAGGCGGCCTCGTCGAAGATGCGGCCGAACCAGCCGCGCTCGTCCGCGAGCTGCTCCGCCTCGATCAGGATGACCCCGTCGAGCTGGGTCCGGTGAAAAATCATCTTGGCTTTTCCAGGTGCTGCCGTCACAGACGGCCATTGTAAGCCTCGCCGTCACGGACGGCCATCGTAAGCCTCGCCGTCACGGACGGCCACCGTGAGCCTCTAACCTGGGAACGAACAGATGGACATGGCCGCGTCGGATGACATCGGGGAGCGGCTGCACGCCCACGCCCGGGCGCTGTTCCCGATCTGCCGCAGCATCACCGGCGCGGGCCTGCGCGAGACGCTTGCCTACATCGCCCGGCACATCCCGCTGGCGGTGACGGAGGTGCCGTCCGGCACCCCGGTGCTCGACTGGACGGTCCCGCCCGAATGGACCCCCCGGGCCGCCACGATCCGCCGCCTGTCCGGGGAGGCGGTCGTGGACTTCGCCGACCACTCGCTGCACCTGCTGCAATACAGCCACGCGGTGGACCGCGTCGTGCCGCGGGGCGAGCTCGACCAGCATCTGCATTCGCTGCCCGACCAACCTGACCTGATCCCCTACCGCACCGCCTACTACGCGCAGAGCTGGGGCTTCTGCCTGCCGCACCGGACCCGGCTCGCCATGACCGACCCTGAATACCGGGTCATGATTGACGCCGACGTGGCGCCCGGGTCGCTCAGCTACGGCGAGTGCGTCATCCCCGGGAGCGAGGCGGGCGAAATCCTGCTCTCGGTGCATTCCTGCCACCCCTCGCTCGCCAACGACAACCTGAGCGGCATCGCGGTCGCCATCGAGTTCGCCAAGCTCTGGGCCGCCCAGCCGCACCGGCTCGGCCTGCGGATCGTGTTCCTGCCGGGCACCATCGGCGCGATCACCTGGCTGGCGCGGAACCGCGAGCGCCTGCCCCACGTCGCGCACGGCCTGGTGCTGACCTGCCTGGGCGACGCCGGCCCGCCGACCTACAAGCGGTCCCGCCGGGGCGATGCCGCGATCGACCGGGCCGCCGCCCATGCGCTGGGCGAACTCGGCCACGCCGACCGGGTACAGGCGTTCGTGCCCTATGGCTACGACGAGCGGCAGTACTGCTCGCCCGGGTTCAACCTGCCGGTCGGCTGCCTGATGCGGTCGCCCAACGGCAGCTTCCCCGAATACCACACCTCCGCCGACGCGCTGGACTTCATCCGGCCGGACGCGCTGGCCGGGTCGCTGGCGCTGCTGGAGCGGGTGCTGGCCATCGCCGAGGCCGACCGGCCATGGCGCAACACGCAGCCGTTCGGGGAGCCGCAGCTCGGTCGCCGGGGCCTGTATGCCAAGATCGGCGGCGCCGGCGACACCGGGTCGGGCGCCGCCGCGTTCGACCCGGTCACGATGCTCTGGGTGCTCAACCAATCCGATGGCGGCATGTCGCTGCTGAAGATCGCCGAGCGGGCCGGCAAGCCGTTCGACGCAGTGGAGGCCGCGGCGGCGGCGCTGGCGGAGGCGGGGCTGCTGGTGCCGGCCGATCAGCCCGGCTGAGCCGGCCGGATGGTGATGTCGGTCACCTCGGCCCGCCGGGGCAGGCGCAGGGCGGCCGAGACCATCGCGGCCACGTCCGAGGGCGCGAGCAGCGTGCTGCGGTCGGCGGTCCGGCCCTCGGCCGCGAGCACGTCGTCCTGCATCGGCGTGTCGGTGCGGCCCGGGAAGATGCTCAGCACGCGGATGCCGAGCGGGTTCACCTCCTGCCGCAAGATGTCCGTGGCCGCCCTGAGCGCGCTCTTGCTCGCGGCGTAGGCGCCGGCATTCGGCCCGCCGCGCAGGGCGGCGGTCGAGTTGACGAACACGACCGTGCCGCCGGCACGGCGCAGGGCGGGCAGGCAGCGTGCCGTCAGCGCGAAGGGGCCGTGCAGGTTGACGGCGTCCAGCGCCTGCCACGCCGCCATCGGCGTCTCGGCCAGGGGGCCGTAGCGGAAGGCGCCAGCGGCGTGGACGAGCACGTCGAGGCGCTCGGGCAAGGCCTCGGCCACCGCGCCGATCCCCGCATCGGTCGCGAGGTCCGCGGCCACCGCCAGCGCGTCCGGCATGGTGGCCGCCGCCGCCTCCAGCAGGGCGAGCCGGCGGCCGACGAGCATGACGCGGTGGCCGTCCTCGGCCAGGGC
>CAHJXG010000517.1 GCA_903644035.1 Rhodospirillales bacterium | reverse complement strand
GGCCGAGGCGGAGTCGCAGCAGGCGACCAATCACTTCCTGCTCTACGCCCTGGCCGCGGAGACCACGGTGCAGGCCAGTGCGGCAGAGGTCGTGGCCCTGGCCGGCATCGTGGATGAGGTCGGCGTCGGTCCCCACGCCGTGCGGGCTGATATCCCGGTCCGCCTGGGGCAGCTCAAGGCGATGCGGGCGGAGCTTGCGGGCTGGTTGAGCATGGGTGCCGAAGACATCGGGCCGGCGTCGATGGCCTGCGGCATGGCGGACCTCGCGATCCGCTGCGGCGAGCTGGTCCTGGGTGCCGCGCAGGAGCGGGCGGGCAACGCCGGGCGGTTGCTCGCCGATTGGCGCGCCCGGTCCGACGAGGTCGCCGCCTTGTTCAGCCGCCCCGCCTGGGTGCTCGACGGCTGGAGCCTGCCATGCCTGCTCTGGGGCGCGGCGTCCGGCGTCGCTGCCCGGCGCGCGGCCCTCCTTGAGATCGGCCAGATGCTGGTGGTGCTGCCGAAGGAGGCCGGCGACTGGGTCGGCGCCTCGATCGAGGCCGAAGCGAACCAGGCGCTCCGTCCCATGGCGGGCCTGGGCCGCGATTGCCGATCCGGGTTCAGCGTGCTCGATCTGGTCGCCCGGAACGAGCAGTTCCGCGCCATGGCCGCTTAGCATGTCCCAATCAGCCCCTGCGGTCCGTCCGGTCACCGAGGTGCAGCGCAAGCTGCGCGGCGCGGCGGACGAGCAGCTTGCCCAGGTCGTGGCGCTGGTGGACGCGATGCCGGACCGCGGCGCGGCGGACGCGCTCATCGCCCCATTGCGCGCCCGGTTGGCCGCCATTGAGCCGATGCGGCCGATGTCGATCACCCGCCTGCTGTTCCGCCCGCTCAACCCGGTGATCACGCCCGGCCCACGGTGGCGCCCGGGCATCCCCGCCGTGCCGCGAACGGCCCTGTCCGTCATCGGCCACGCGGTGGTCGGGCAGTTGGGCCCGGTCGCGGCCTCAGTCCAGGCACGCATCGCCGGGCGCGACGGAAAGGAGCATGCGGTCGCGAACCAGATCGGCGCGTCCCTCTGGCCCTTGGCCGCAACCGTGCTGGCACGTCTGCCGATCCCGGCCGAGTGGGGATCAGCCACTGGACTGCCGGAGGCCTACTATGCCGAAATCCGGGCCAACATCGCGGCGGTGCTGCATCAGGCGGTCCCGCTGGTCCAGCGAATACGGGATGCAGGCGTCTCCGATCCCACGCCTGTCGTCAACGACATCCTGCAGGCGACGCAGGCGGCCCATCCGGGCGGGTTTGGCATCGTCCTCGCCATCCTGCTGGCGGACGGCACGACCGCCGGCCCGGCGCTGCTGTCAGCCCTGGCGTTGCCGGGCGCGCAGGTTGACCCGGCGGTCAGCCTGACCCTGGACCGGGCGCAGCACGTGTTGACGGCCGTGCTCCCCACCGTCGGGCTTGCCGCCGCGTCGTTCCAGACCACGCAGGTCGCGGCGCTGCTTGACGCCATTGAGGTGCCCGGTGCCCGGCCGGGGCTGCGCGCCCACGCGCAGCGCGTCCGGGAGATGGCGAACGAGGCGTGCCAGAGCCGGCTGGCGCAGGCACTGGAGCAGGATTTCCTGCCCAAGCTGACCGCGGCCGACAACGTGCTGGACGATGCGGCCGTGGCGAACCTTGAGAAGGATGCCCGCGGGCTGCGGCGGCTGGCCATGGCAGGCCGCCGGTTCGGCGCCGCTGCCCCCTATGACAAGCTGCTGGGCCGGACCGCGGCGGGCATGTGCGCGTCCGTCAGCAACACGCTCACCCGCATGGAACGGCTGCGCCTGGCCGAGCTGCTGGTCGGCACTGATGCGGCGCTGAGGTTGCCGGCGGCGTAATGCGAACGGGTTTCGCCAACGTGGCGAACACTCAGCGCCAGCAGGCTTTGACGCGGAAGGAAGTTGCGGATTCAGCTACAACTTAATCCAGACTGAGCACGCAGTTTCTTGTGCGCATCAGGGGCATGATGCCCAATAGCAAAGTTAAATTGAACCATCGATGCCGCAACTTATTTGATACAAAAACCCGGCGAAATCTTACGATTTCCTTCATTTTGCAATTGTGTGCGACAGCCTGCCCGCCTTAAGCTTCGCTAAATAAAAGTTACGGGAGCTTGGTGTGTCTGACGAGTTTAGGCAAAAAGTTAGAGCGTTTGCAGAACGTACCGTCGCTCTTGCACCTAGATGTGCCAATGAGGAGAGCACTAAGCTTTTCCTGATACTGCCATTCCTAAATTTCTTGGGGTACGACGATCGCAACCCTGACGAGGTCTGTCCCGAGCACGGTGCCGACTTCTCAGAAAAATATAAGAACCGTGTCGATTTCGCTATCTTGAAAAATGAGAAACCGGTCATCGCTATCGAGTGCAAAACGGTTGGCATGCCGCTGAAAGACGAGCGCGGTCAGCTTCGTTCGTACTTTAATGCAGCTCCTACGGTTAAAATGGGCGTTATCACCGATGGATTATTATACGAGTTCTACGCCGACTCGGATGAACCAAACATGATGGATATGACGGCCTTTCTCGTCCTCGACCTTCGCGAGGTTGCTAAAGGCAAGATTGAGAATTCGGTTGATGAGGGACTTAGAAGTCTCCAGAAAAGCAAGTTCGACCCGGAGAATATTGGTGCTGAGGCTAAACGAAAGCTCATATTCCAAAATCTTGTCCAGCAAATTGCTAGACTAGCAGAGGAGCCTAATGAGCAGTTTGTCAGGATGCTGTTGCAGAACGCTGGCCTCAGTCATATCCGGTCCAAGGCTCTGACGGAATATATCGACCTGACGCGGAGTGCGTTCCGAGAGTTTGTTAGTATCCGTATCCTTCAGCGACTGGATCTTCCGACCAAGGGGCTGGAGAGTGACAAAACCGTAATCGCACCGGAGACGGTTGCGCCGGAGCTGCCACTCAAAGCGGATGAGGCCATTGTCACGACCGAGACAGAGTTGGAAGTCTTTCATTATACGAAAAGGCGTTTATCCTTTCTCGTTAAGGATGACGCACTGTTCGACGAAATAGCGAACATCGAATATCGTGACTACAAAGGTAAGTTTGTTGTGTTTTATAAGAAGGAACGAGCTGGTCGAATCTTTGATTTTACCGAGGGTGGCTCTAAGAGGTATAACTTCGATTTCGGTCAGTCTGCGGGCGGTGAGATCTCCACAGATAAACTGACCGAAATCGATACTGCCCTGTCAGCCATCTTCTCAAAGCGTGTCGCCGAGCTTAGCACCCCTTCGAAGAAAACTGCGAAAGTCAGCTAAGCACCCGGCGACATGGGACGGATCAATCCGGGTCTCTCCCTTTGCGCGTCTGCGCTTATTGCTGGATGGATAGAAACACCGTTCGGCAAGGAACCACGGTCAGGAGGTCACCGAAGATATTATTGTTGATGATGCGTTGAGCAATCACCGTGCTGTTGCCAACAGCCTTCCTTCGACCATTGGGAGCAGCTGCGCCTCTTCTGAACGCGCTGGG
>CAHJXG010000516.1 GCA_903644035.1 Rhodospirillales bacterium | reverse complement strand
GCGCGCCAGCCTCACGTCGCGCTCATGCAGCGCGGCGCCGGCGGACTGGTCGAGCGCCGCGACGCGCCGGGCCTGCGCCTTGGCCGCGGGCAGGTCGAGGGCGCGCTCGATCTGGTCGATGTTGAACAGCGAGGCGTCGAGCAGGCGGCGCGTGTTGCTGCTGATGCCGACGCCGCGGGTGTAGCGCGCCAGGACCTCCTGCCGGGTCAGGATGCGCCAGCCGGCGGCGGCGATGCGGAGCCAGAGGTTGTAGTCCTCGACCGAGATCAGCGCGCGGGCCTCGTCGTATGTGCCCACCTGCTCCCAGGCGCGGCGGCGCAGCAGCACCGTGCTGTTGACCAGCAGGTTGCTGGCCCAGAGCTGGTCGAAGCCGATCTCGGGCGGGCAGGCCTGGCCGGGCTTGTCGGACAGGCAGGCGATGACGCCGATGCGCCCGTCCTCATCAAGCGCGAGCTGGCGCTCAAGCTTGGTCGGCAGCCAGGTGTCGTCGGCGTCCAAGAGGCCGATCCAGGCGCCGCGCGCCGCGCGGATGCCCGTGTTGCGGGCGGCGCCGGGGCCGCCGTTGCGCCGCTGGATCAGGCGGACCTGGGGGCTGAACCGCGCGGCCACGTCGGCCGTGCCGTCGCTCGACCCGTCATCCACCACCAGAATCTCCCGCGGCGGGACGGATTGCTGCAGGACGCTGCGCAGGGCGGCGGCCAGGGTCGCCTCGGCGTTGTAGGCCGGGACGATCACGCTCACGTCGGCGGCCACCGAGGCCCCTCCGCAAGGTTTATGGGTGCGCGGCATGGCAGGAGGGATGGAACCGGTCCGGCGCATCCGCGGGGGGCGCCGCCCGGGCCGGCCGCATCACTGCCGGGGCCTGCCCGCCGTCCGCCCGATCCCGCGGTAGTCCAGCCCGGCCGCGTCGAAGGCCGCCGGGTCGAACACGTTGCGGAGGTCCATCACCAGGCGCCCGCGCATCGCGTCGCGCAGCCGCGCGGGCGACAAGGCCCGGAACTCGTTCCACTCGGTCACCACCACCAGCACGTCCGCGCCCTGGGCGGCGTCGTAGGCGTCGGTGCAATAAGTCACGCTGTCCGGCAGCAGGGCGCGGGCGTGGTCCATGCCGACCGGGTCGAACGTGCGGATGGCCGCGCCTTCCTCCGCTAAGCGGCTGATGATGGGGACGCTCGGCGCGTCGCGCATGTCGTCCGTCTCCGGCTTGAAGGTCAGGCCGAGCACCGCGATGGCGAGGCCGTGCACCGACCCGCCGCAGGCTTGGATGATGCGGGCGGCCATGCCGGACTTGCGCGCGTCGTTCACCGCGACCGTCGCCTCGACCAGGCGGGACGGCGCGCCCCAGTCCTGGGCGATGCGCATCAGGGCCAGCGTGTCCTTCGGGAAGCAGCTGCCGCCGAAGCCCGGCCCCGGATGCAGGAACTTGCGCCCGATGCGGCCGTCGAGGCCGATGCCGCGGGCCACGTCGTGCACGTCGGCGCCGACCTTCTCGCAGAGGTCTGCCATCTCGTTGATGAAGGTCACCTTCATCGCAAGGAACGAGTTGGCGGCGTACTTGGTCAGCTCCGCCGCCTCGAGGCTCGTGAACAGGATCGGCGCCTCGATCAAATAGAGCGGGCGGTAGAGGCGGCGCAGCACGTCGCGCGCGCGCTCGCTGTCGGTGCCGATCACCACGCGGTCGGGGCGCATGAAGTCGCCGATGGCGCTGCCCTCGCGCAGGAACTCGGGGTTGCTCGCGACATCGACCTCGAGGTCGGGGCGGGCGCGGCGCATGATCTCGGCGATGCGGCGGCCGGTACCGACGGGGACGGTCGACTTGGTGACGACGACGGCGTAGCCGGTGAGGGAGCGTGCGACCTGCTCGGCGGCGGCGTTGACATACGACACGTCGGCGTGGCCGTCGCCGCGGCGGGTGGGGGTGCCGACGGCGATGAACACGGCCTCCGCGCCGGCGACGGTCGCGGCCAGGTCATCGCTGAAGCCGAGGCGCCCGGCGGCGACGTTGTCCGCCACCAGCCGGTCGAGTCCCGGCTCGTAGATGGGCATCCGGCCCTCGCTCAGGGCGGCCAGCTTCGCCGGGTCGGATTCGACCACGCCGACCTCCACGCCCAAATCGGCGAAGCAGGCGCCGGATACCAGGCCCACGTAGCCGCCGCCGATCATCGCAATGCGCAAAACCCTGTCTCCCGGCCAACCTGACTTAACTAAGCGCCGCTTTCATTAGTTCGGCGTAACATGGCACACCCGCAGCCGCAGGACCAGACGGGCACCAGAGGCGGCCAGGCAGTTTACCACTGCGCCGCGCCGCGGTAACAAGCCTGTATTGACAGGAGCGGTTCATTGCATCTTGAGCGTCGTGTCCTCGTGACGGGCGGTGCCGGCTTCCTGGGCTCCCATCTCTGCGAACGCCTGCTGGATGCCGGGTGCCATGTGCTCTGCGTCGATAACTTCTTCACGGGCACGCCGCGCAACATCGCGCACCTGCACGACAACCGCAATTTCGAGCTGATGCGCCACGACGTGACCTTCCCGCTGTTTGTCGAGGTGGACGAGATCTACAATCTCGCCTGCCCGGCGTCGCCCATCCACTACCAGCGCGACCCCGTGCAGACCACCAAGACCAGCGTGCTCGGCGCCATCAACATGCTGGGCCTCGCCAAGCGGACCGGCGCCAAGATCTTCCAGGCGTCCACCAGCGAGGTGTACGGCGACCCCTCGGTGCATCCGCAGACCGAGGAGTACTGGGGCAACGTGAACCCCATCGGCTCGCGATCGTGCTACGACGAGGGCAAGCGCTGCGCCGAGACGCTGTTCTTCGACTACCGCCGCCAGCACAAGCTCCAGATCAAGGTGGCGCGCATCTTCAACACCTACGGCCCCCGCACCCACCCGCGCGACGGCCGGGTGGTGTCGAGCTTCATCGTGCAGGCGCTGACCAACCAGGACATCACGGTGTTCGGGGAGGGGCAGCAGACGCGGTCGTTCTGCTACGTCGACGACCTGATCGACGGCTTCGTCAAGCT
Organism: Rhodospirillales bacterium; assembly: GCA_903644035.1. Classification (GTDB taxonomy): domain Bacteria; phylum Pseudomonadota; class Alphaproteobacteria; order Acetobacterales; family Acetobacteraceae; genus CAHJXG01. The sequence continues at coordinate 3,111 of CAHJXG010000516.1, read as the reverse complement.
GATGGACAGCCCGGCGGAGATCGCAGGCCCGGTGAACCTCGGCAACCCCGGGGAGTTCACCATCCTGGAGCTGGCGCAGCAGGTGATCGACCTCACGGGGTCGCAGTCCCGCATCATCCACCGGCCCCTGCCGGAGGACGACCCCAAGCAGCGGCGCCCGGACATCGCGCAGGCCAAGGCGGCGCTGGGCTGGGAGCCGACGGTCTCGCTGACCGAGGGGCTGGGGCGGACGATCCCGTATTTCGAGGCCTTGCTGTCCACGCTGCCGCCGGGTCTGATGGTGCATGGACGCTGAGGACGCATCATCGAAATGATCCTTACGTAGGACACGAGCATGGACACCGAGAAGCCCGCCGCCGACGCCACCGCGATCTGGGACGAGCGCTACGAGAAGGGGGAGCACGTCGGGTCCCAGGCGGTGATCGAGGGCGATCCCATCGACTTCACCCAGCACAAGTTCCTGTATCAGCACGCCGTCGCCAAGCCGCTGACCGGGTCGCTCGACGGCTGGTCGGTGGACAGCATCGCCCGGCAGTTCTTCACGCCGCCGCCTGCCCGCGTGCTGGCCATCGGGTCGGGCATGGCGTTCCTGGAGGAGTACCTGGTCGCCCAGGGCTATGCCCAGCACGTCACGGCCTACGAGATGTCGCGCACCGCCATCGAGGGCGCCCGCGCCCGGGTGGCGGACAAGGAGTACGCGGCCCGGCTCGACCTGCGCTGCGGCGACGTGCTGACGGAGGACCTGCCGACCGCCGGATACGACGCGGTGTTCGTGCAGGCGGCGATCCACCATTTCGACCAGATCGAGGCGATGTACGCCCTGATGCACCGGGTGCTGAAGCCCGGCGGCCTCCTGTGGTTCGACGAGTACATCGGCCCTGACCACCACATCTACGAGCCGGAGGTGCTGGCGATCATGGACGAGGTGAACGACTGCCTCGCCCCGCAGTACCGCTGGGACGTGCTGGCGAAGCACACCCGCGCCATGGTGCCGCGCCCGTCGCTCGAGTTCATGATGGGGCACGACCCGTCGGAGGGCGTGCACGCCTCCCGCATCCTGCCGCTGACCTACCAATGGTTCGACGTGGTCCACCGCCAGGACTACGGCGGCGCGATCATGCGGCCGTTCTTCACCGGCATCCTGCCGAACTTCGACTGGTCCGACGCCAAAGACCAGACGGTGGCCCGGCTCGTCATCCTCATCGAGCAGATGCTAACCCGGCAGGGCGTGCTGCCGAACTACCACACCGCCGTCGTCGGCCGCCGCCGCGAGCAGCCCTTGGCCCCGCTCAGCGCGGAGGAGGAGCGGCGGATCAACTACGCCGACTGGCCCGGCCTCACTGCGACGGCGCCGAAGCCGCCGCCGGGCGGGCTGCTGGCCCGTCTGCTCGGCCGCTCGTAGCGGGCAAGGACCGGCCGGGCTTCCAGCGGAGCGCCGGCGCCTCGACCAGGTGCCAGGACAGCGCGGCGAGCGGCAGGGTCAGGACCATGCAGGTGGCGATGGGATGGTCGTTGCGCGGCATGGCGGCGATCACGATCTGCTGGACCGGGAAGGCATACAGGTACATGCCGTAGGAGAAATCCCCGAACCGCCCGGCCCGCCGCACCACCGGCATCGACATGCGGCCGAAGCAGATGACCATGTAGGGCAGCGTCACCCACTCGATGGGCAGGTTCCACCAGCTGTACCAGCTCGCGACCATCCAGTTCAGCGTGTAGCCGAGCAGGGCGACGTCGGCCCGGTAGAAGTTCGGCACCCGGTCGCCCAGTAGCCGGTACAGGCCGCCCAGGAAGAAGAACGGCACCTGGACCAGCATGTACTTGACGTCGGTGTTGTAGAAGATGATCGGCAGGCCCTCGTAGCCGTAGAACAGCCACATGCCCGTGGCGCCCGCGGCCACGCCGCCGATGCCGAGCGCCCAGAGCCGCGGCCGCCATGGCAGCAGGGCCAGCAGCGGCACGGTCAGGTAGCACAGCGCCTCCGGGAACAGGCTCCACAGCGAGCCGTTGACGGCGCCGTTCAACCTCATGCCGTCGAACACGCCGGGCAGATACAGCCGCTGGAACAGCCACATGTTCTGCAGGTACTTGAGCACCTCGCCGTTGTGCAGGTAGGCGCGGAGCGGCAGGTTGCTGAGCCGGGGGCCGAGGATGTAGGCGGTGGCGAGCACGCAGGCGATCAGGCCAGGGAAGATGCGGAGCGCCCGCTTGCCCAGGAACGGCAGCAGGCGCGGCGTGCGCTGCCAGCTTCCGGTGACCATGTAGCCGCTGATAGCGAAGAAGATGTCGAGGCCGATGCGCGCGAACGGCACGCCCCAGAAGCCCGGCCCGGCCGGCGTCGCCAGGATCCAGCCATGCCCGTAGATCACCATGCCCGCCGCGAACAGCCGCAGGGCGTCGAAGTTGTTGTCCCGGTGCGCTGCGGCCGTCATGCCGGTTGCATCGTGGCGGGGCGAGAACGGGCGGCGACCGACTGCACCGCCTGCTCCCAGCGGGGCGACAGGGCCGCGGATTGGTACAGCGCCGCCTGGCGCAGGCCGCGGTCGCGCATGTCGGACAGCGCCCCGGTCTCCCGCGGCAGCTCGACCAGGCGGGCCAGGATGGTGGCCAGCTCCTCCTCGTCGTAGGGGTCGAAGTACTCGGCGGCGTCGCCATACACCCAGCGGTGCACCGGGATGCCGCTCGCGACCAGCGGCGCGCCGCACGCCATGCCCTCGACGCCGCTGTAGTCGAACCCCTCCGCCCGGCTGGGGGCCACGACCAGGTGCGCCATCGAGTACAGCACCCGCAGCTCCGCCAGCGGCACGCCGGAGACGTGGTAGGCGCCCTCCCGCACCAGCAGCTTGAGCTCGGCCAGCTCCGCGTCCGAGCGCCAGCCGGGATTGGCGACGATCAGCAGCTGCATCGGCACCTGGGTCATGCGCCGCGCGATCTCGAAGCCGCGGAACAGGCGCAGGTAGTTCTTGCGCGGCTCCAGCGTCGAGACGGCGATGACGAGCTTTGGGAGGGGCGCGTCCGGCGCCTCCCGCCGCCCGCCCGCCAACGCCGTCGCCGTGCTGGCCCGGCGGCGCAGGATGGTGCGCAGCTCGCCCTCCGCCCGCACGTCGGGGC
>CAHJXG010000515.1 GCA_903644035.1 Rhodospirillales bacterium | reverse complement strand
GATCTCGGTCCCCGGCGTCGCGTATGGCGGCGCGTTCGGCTTCGTGGAGCTGTCGATCGGCTATATCCTCGGCCGCACGCTGGTGGCCTTCGTCCTGCTGCCGCTCTACATGCGCGGCGACTTCGTCAGCGCCTACCAGTACTTGCGCGAGCGCTTCGGGCCGGGGCTGCAGGTGGTGGCCTCGCTCACCTTCCTGATCACCCGGCTGCTGGCCGAGGGGGTGCGGCTGTTCGCCTCGGCCATCCCGATCAAGCTGCTGCTGGATGCCATCGGCCTGCCCACCAGCTACGTCGCCATCATCGCCGTGCTGTCCGCCGTCACCGTGCTCTACACCTACGTGGGCGGCATCCGGGCGGTGATCTGGACCGACGCGATCCAGATGGCCCTGTATGTCGGCGGCGCCGCCGCCTGCGTCGTCGTGCTGCTGGGCGAGGTTGGCGGCGCCGGGCTTGCGCAGGCCTGGGACGCCGGCAAGTTCCAGGTGCTGAACTTCACCGCACCCGTGCTGACCAGCCCCTTCAATGCCTACGCCGCGATCATCGGCGGCGCGCTGTTCGGCATGGCGTCGCATGGCACGGACCAGCTGATGGTGCAGCGCGTGCTCACCTGCCGCACCCTGGGCGACGGCCGCCGGGCCATGATCGGCAGCGGCTTCATGGTGGGCCTCCAGTTCGCGCTGTTCTCGTTGGTGGGGGCGCTGCTCTGGGTCCATCTCGGCGGCAAGACGCCGGCGGAGATGGGGCTGCGCTCGTTGGACGACCTGTTCCCGCGCTTCATCCTGGACGAGCTGCCGCCGGGTCTTTCGGGGCTGCTGATCGCGGGCATCCTCTCGGCGACGATGGGGTCGCTGTCCTCGGCGCTGAACTCCATGGCCAATTCCACCGTGGCGGACCTGCTGCGCGTGTTCCGCCGGCCGGGGGTGGAGAATGACGACGCCGCCACGCTGCGCCTGTCGCGCGGGCTGACGATTGTCTGGGCCATCGTGATGGCGGTCTTCGCCAGCCTGTTCACCAACACCAAGAGCCAGGTCGTGCTGCTCGGGCTGGGGATCGCGGGCTACACCTACGGCGCGTTGCTGGGCGCCTTCCTGCTCGGGCTCGTGGTCAGGCGGGCGAACGGGCGGGATGCGGTGATCGCCTTCCTGGCGACCTTGGCCGTGATGGCCTGGGTGGTGCAGACCTATGCCATCGCCTTCACCTGGTATGTTCCCCTGGGCGTGATCGTGACGCTTGCCGTCGGCGGCCTCGCCTCCCTCAGCCATCCCGCGCCGGCCGTCCGGGCCGCCGCAACCTGAACGGAGTGTCGTGCATGGAACCAGTGTGGGCGATCGGGCTGATGACGGGGACTGTCCTGGACGGGATGATCGACATCGCCCTGCTGCAGACCGATGGCGAGGGCGTGCAGGCGTTCGGCCCCTGGACGCTGGCCCCGTATCCGATGGAGACCCGCGCGCTGCTGGCCCGCGCGCTGGAGGAGGCGCTGCGGTGGCAGTTCTCCGGCCCGGAGCCGGCCATCTTCGCGGAGGCCGAGGACGCCCTCACCCGCGGACAGTCGGCGGCCGTGCTGGAGTTCCTCGCGGCGAACGGGCGGCAGCCCCGCGACGTCGCCGTTATCGGGTTCCATGGGCAGACCGTCCTCCACCACCCGCCGCGCGGCGGGGGCACGGGCAACACCCGCCAGCTCGGCAGCGGGGCGCTGATGGCGGCGCTGACCGGGATCGACGTGGCCTATGACTTCCGCACCGCCGACGTGCGGGCCGGGGGCCAGGGCGCGCCGCTTTCCGCGAGCTACCATGCCGCCCTGCTCGGTCGGCTGGACGCGCCGGCACAGACCGCGGTGCTGAACCTGGGCGGCGTGGCGAACATCACCTGGCGTGGCGACGACGATCAGGTCATCGGCTTCGACACCGGCCCGGCGAACGCCCCGCTCAACGACTGGATCGCACGGCAGACGGGGGAGCCGATGGACCAGGATGGCGCCCTGGCTGCCAAGGGCCAGGTGGACGAGGTGCGGCTGGCCCGGCTGCTCGAACACCCCTACCTCGCGGCACCGTATCCGAAGTCGCTGGACCGGTTCGACTTCTCCGCCGGCATGGCCGATGGGCTGAGCCTGGAGGACGGGGCGGCGACGCTGACCGCCTTCACCGCGGCGGCGGTCGGGCTTGGGCTGGACCTCCTGCCGCAGCGCCCGGCCCGGCTGATCGTCTGCGGCGGCGGCCGCAAGAACCCGTCCATCATGACGGCCCTGCGTCACCGCGCGCGCGTGGAGCCGATCACCGCGGAGGAGGTCGGCTGGCGCGGCGATGCCATCGAGGCGGAGTGCTTCGCCCTTCTGGCCGTGCGAAGCCTGCGCGGCTTGCCGATCAGCTTCCCGACGACGACCGGTGTTCCCCGGCCCATGACGGGCGGGATGGTCGTCAAGCGGCGGCCGTAGCCGCCCCCTGTCGTCTGGACGCCCGGCCTGGATCAGTCCGAGGCCAGCGTGGTCGTCGTCATCGGCACGGCGTGGCTCTCGATGTCGGACACCCGGACGAGCGGGTAGCCGACCGCGATCTGCCCGCTCTGACGCCAGGCGTCCACGATCTCGTCCCGCAGCTCCGCGACGCCCGCCGCGAGCTGCCGCGTCACGATCGCGGCCTCCGCGGGCTGCGCGGTCCGGTAGTTGTCGTCGCCCGACGCCTGCGCCGCCGCGTAGGCCGGCGCCACCTGGCTCAGCGTTTCCGCGAGGTAGAGCGGCACGCGCTGCTCGATGGTCGCGACGCCGCGGTCGGTGTAGGGCCGGACCTGGCCATAGACCGCGCCGAAGTCGATGAAGTCGCGGACGAACGTGCCCTCGAACGGCGCATGGATCGGCGCGGTCGTGTAGCCGTTCGGGTTGGGGTACTGGCCCCAGCCGTTGAAGTGCACCGAGACGTGCATCGGCTGGCTCGCATCGGCGACGAAGTGGCTCCAGGTGCCGATGTCGCGGATGATGAGCCGCTGGCGCAGATGCAGCTGGGCGCGGAAATACTCCCGGTCGGCGTCGGCCGTCGCCGTCGCCAGCCCGACCGAGAGGGCGCGCCAGATGCCGAAATCCTTCCGCACCTGCTGGAAGCCGTCGATGATCGTGTAGGGCAGGGTGCCCACCGAGTACTGGTCCTGGCCGCCCGGGCTTGTCGCCGCGCGCTGGGCGGTGTCGAACGCCTCGCGCGTCGGCGGCAGCGCCGCCAGCGGGATGGCGCCGCCGAGCACGAAGCCGTTGTCGTCGATGTCGATGTAGTGGCCGGGGTCGCGCTCCGCGTCGTGCGCGGTGGGCGCGGTCTGGAGGCTTCCCGAGGCGCTCGTTCCCGTGATGACGCCGGTCGTCTTGGAGACGTCCGGCTCGGGGCCAAGCTCGCCGATCTCCGCGGCCGCCTGCGGCGTGCGCAGGAACTTCGGCAGCTCGGCGGGCAGCTTCAGGATCGCAAGCTCGCTGACGCCGACATGGCCGGTGTGGCCCCAGGCCCATGCCGGGCTGGCGGCGGCCATGGCGAGAAGGCTCCCAGCGCCCGCGGCGGCGATGCAGGGCAGGAAACGGGCGGCAGGCCGGTTGCGGGGGGTGTCGGGCATGGTGCTTTCCTCGTGCAAGAAGGGCCGATGATCAGGCAGGCAGCGCAGGGAGCGGCACGTCGCCGGACCCGTCCGCCTGCGCCGCGCCGTGGTCGTCGGCGTGGCAGGCGGGTTGTTCATCCTCGTGCTTCATCCACGCCCATCACCCGGCGGACCCGCGCATGTCTTGCCTGCTCATAGGCAAAAGCTGCCAAGCGTGTCGCGTGACAGTTCCATTGCTGACGTCTACCAGCAGGTTGCGGTCAGGCCAGCTTCCGGGTAGGTGCGGCGCAGTGCCGGCGCAGGGGAGAGGCCCCTCCCGCCTTGGCTGCGTGTTGACGGAGACACCTGACGTGAGACGCATTCTTATCCCGGTGCTGTTCCTGTCGCTGTGCGTGTCCGGGCCTGCGGCGGCGCATACGGAGGTCGGGGTCGCCGGTGGACTGCTCAGCGGTTTTCTCCATCCCCTGACCGGGCTTGACCACCTGGTCGCCATGGTCGCGGTCGGGTTGTGGGGTGCGCAGCTTGGCGCCCCGGCGATCTGGGTGCTGCCGGTCTGCTTCCCGACCGTCATGGCGGTCGGCGGGCTGCTCGGGATCGCCGGCGTCCCGATGCAGTCGACCGAACTGGTGATCGCCGCGTCCGCGCTCGTGCTCGGCGCCGTGGTGGCGACGGCGATGCGCATGCCGCTCTGGGCTGCGGCCATCGTCGTCGGCGTGTTCGCGGTGTTCCACGGCTATGCCCACGGCCTCGAGCTGCCGGACGCTGCGAACCCGCTGGCCTACGGCGTGGGGTTCGTGGTGGCGACGGGCCTGCTGCACGCGCTCGGCATCCTGATCGGCCTGTTGACCCGGTGGCATACGGGGGCGCGGGCCGTCCGCGTGCTCGGCGCCGCAATCGCCGGCCTCGGCGGCATGTTCCTGATCTCGCTCACGTCCTGAGGCCGCGGGGCTACCGCCCGATCAGCGCGTAGCCGCCGGCCATGACGCCGATGGCGGTGATCCAGCTTCCGCCGGCGCGCAGCGCGATGCCGCGCCATTGGATGCCCGGGCGTCGAAACGTCAGGATCACCGCGGAGAGGAGCGTGACGACGACGTAGCCGGCCAGGGCCAGGCCCGCC
>CAHJXG010000514.1 GCA_903644035.1 Rhodospirillales bacterium | reverse complement strand
TAGCAACGGCGGGCCTCGACGCGATATCCCGCGTCCACTGCAAGCGAGACAGCCGTTGCATCATGCCCAAGAGAATGTCGCCGGCTACCCGCGTCCGCCGCGGCTGGAGCCGGCGCAGCGCCGGGTGCGAATTGTATTCGCCGGCCAGACCATCCTCGACACGACCGCGGCGTGGCGTGTGCTGGAGACCTATCATCCTCCAGGGTTCTACCTGCCGGCCAGCGCATTCGCGCCAGGCACGCTGGTGGGGACCGTCCGGACCAGCTTCTGTGAGTGGAAGGGGTCCGCGCATTACTACGACATCCAGGCCAATGGCCGCGTTGCCGCCGACGCCGCGTGGGGCTACCCGGACCCGACGCCCGGCTTCCTGCCGATCCGGGGCCATGTGGCTGTCTATGCCGGCGCCATGGACGCATGCTTCGTCGATGAGGAGCGGGTGACGCCGCAGGAGGGCGGCTTCTACGGCGGCTGGATCACGTCAGAGTTGGTCGGTCCGTTCAAAGGTGGACCAGGGACGCAATTCTGGTAGAGACTTGGCGTTCCCCCCATAAAAGGCCCTGCACGGGGCCGACCGTCTCAAGGATGATGTGATTTGGACGGCACTGGCCGCCTGCGTCCCATGCGCGCCGACACCGTTGTCCGTCACGCGAAGGCAACGATGCGATTGGCCGGCCCGCTGGCGATCGCGCAACTGGCGCAGATGGCGATGGGTGTCACCGACACGGTGCTCCTGGGCAGCCTGGGAGGCGAGGCCCTCGCGGCAGGCGGTCTTGGCGCGAGCCTGTTCATCACGGTATGCGTCGTGCTGCAGGGCGTGCTGGCGGCGCTTGCTGTCCTGGTGTCGCAGGCACGCGGCGCAGGCCGCGAGGCCGACGTGCCGCGCCTGTATTGGACCGGCATGCTTCTGGCCGTCCTCCTCCTCATCCCGGCGTTCGCCCTGTTGAGCGCAGCGGAACCTTTGCTGCTAGCCGTGGGCGAGCCTCCGGCACTGGCGCGCGACGTCGGCCGGTTCATGGATGTTCTGCGTTGGGCCACGCCCGGCGCGTTGCTGGGCGTGGGCCTCATGCGCGCCTTCTTGCCAGCCATCGGCCAGGGCGGAATGATCCTATGGATCTCGCTGGCGACGGCTCTGCTGAACGGAGCGCTCTGCTATGGATTGGTCCGTGGCGTCTGGGGCTTGCCCGCCCTGGGCCTGCGCGGTCCGGCGCTGGCAACGGCCTTGTCGTTCACGGCGGAGGCAGGCGCCTTGATGGCCTTGCTGCACGGCCGCCGGGCCTTGCGGCGTTTCGTGGCTTGGCGCCGCCCTCGTATGGTCCTGCTCGGCACCATGCTGCGGCTCGGCGTCCCCGTCGGCGCCACCTTTGCCGTTGAGACGGGGTTGTTTCTCGCCGTTGCGGTGCTGATTGGATGGTTGGGTTCGGTGCCGCTGGCGGCGCAGCAGGTGGCGCTCAACATCGTGTCCATCTCGTTCATGGTGCCGCTCGCCATCGCGCAGGCGGCGAACGTTCGGGTGGGCCACCGGGTGGGCGCGGGCGATGCCTCGGGCGCGCGCCGGGCCGGCCTGGTGGCAATTGGCCTGGGCGCCACGTTTGAGGGCGTGGCGGCGCTGCTACTGCTCGCGGCGCCGCATGTCGCGATCGGCCTGTATCTCGACCCGACGCTGCCGGGCAATGCCGAGACGTTCGCCATCGCGATCAACCTGATCCAGGTCGCAGTCGTGTTTCAGGTCGCGGATGGCGTGCAGGCCGTTGCCAGCGGCGCGTTGCGCGGGTTGGGCGACACAAGGGTGCCGTTCCTGCTTGCGACGGCCGGCTACTGGGGAATTGGGTTTCCCACCGCCTGGCTCCTGACGATGCGCGCCGGTTGGGGTGCAGCGGGCGCTTGGTGGGGCCTCGCCGCAAGCCTGATGGTGGTCGCGATCCTGTTGACGTGCCGTTTCCTGCGGCGCACCCGCCTCACGCCGGAGCACGTTCCCCGGCCCTGACGGCCCCTGGCAACCGGTTGGCTGGCGGCGCCAACGGGCACACGTAGCGCGGCGAGTAAGCGCAAGACGGGTTGTAGGCAAAGTTGAAGTCCAGCACCGTCATGCCGTCAGCTGTGCTGCCCAGATCGGCACCTTTGATGGTGTCGAGCAGGTAGCGTCCGGCGCCATAGGTGTCTCGGCCGCTGGTCGCATCCGCGAAGGGCAGGAACACCCCGCCGCCATAGCCCGCCAGCCAGTAGAGCGTGAGTTCGCCGCCCAGCGTCGCCTGCAGGCCCTGGCTGCACGCGAACGGCTGCATGTGAATCGCACCGTCCGAGCCGGCTTGGAGCGTCTCCACAGGGGCATTCGCAATCGGCAGAAGTTTCACGTGAAACACCAGGGCGTGGTCATACGGGAAGAAGTCCAGACCCGTGAACCCACGCCCTGGCTCGATTGGGCTTTGTGGGTGGTCCCGGAACATCGCGTCGCGCACGGAGCGCCAGTGCTGCCAGGCGCGTTGCGTATCCTGCTCCGCTCGGACATCCGCATAAAGCTCGGTCACGCGGCGGCGCCAGTCCCAGAGCGCCTGCAACTCCGCGGTCACGCCTGCTTCGCCTCGATCAACCCCTGGCGGATCTTGCGCCCACGGCCGATGCGATCCTCGATGTAGGATGCGTCGCCCCATCGAACCGCCCGGGCCATTGCCTGCGCGTCTTCGGTGAACCGCGCCAGCATCTCAAGCAAAGCCTCCCGGTTGTTCAGGAACACGTCCCGCCACATCACCGGGTCGCTCGCCGCGATGCGGGTGAAGTCGCGAAATCCGGAGGCCGCGAACTTCAACACCTCCGGCCGGGTGGCCGCCGCGCCTTCGCCCTCGGTCGCCAGGTCGTCGGCAGTGCCGCAGATGGTGAAGGCGATCAGATGCGGCAGATGGCTGACCATCGCCATCACACGGTCATGATGCACCGGGTCCATCGCCTCGACCATGCTTCCGGCACGCCGCCAGAAATCGGCCATCCGCTCCGTCGCCACGGCACTGGTTCCATCCTGCGGCGTCAGCAGGCACCAACGGCCTTCGAACAGCGTGCTGAACCCCGCGTCCGGCCCCGAGTACTCGGTCCCTGCCAAGGGGTGGGCCGGCACGAAATGCACGTCCGGCGGCAGCAACGGCCCGACGTCGCGGATCACCGAGACCTTCGTGCTTCCCACGTCGGTGACGATGGCGCCTGGCGCCAGATGCGGCGCGATGGCGGCGGCGATGGCGGCATAGGCGCCCACCGGCGCGCACAGCATCACGCAATCCGCGCCGGCAACCGCGCGCCCCGCATCCGGCTCGATCTGATCGGCGAAACCCAAGGCCGCAACCCGGTCCAGCACCGCGACGCTCCGGTCGGTCACCACAACCTCCGCCGCCAGGTCCCGGCGCTCCCGCGCCACGCGGGCAACGGAGCTGCCAAGCAGGCCCGCGCCGATCAGCGTCAGGCGCCGGAACACCGGGTCGCGCTCAGGCATGGGCCGACATGAACGCCGATAGGATGTCGGCGACCATGGCGCACTCCTCGGCCGTGCCGATCGTGATGCGGAGGCAATGCGGCAGGCCATACCCCGCCATCATCCGCACGATCACCCCACGCGCCGCCATCGCGCCGTGCGCGGCGCCGGCCTGCTCGATCGTGCCGAAGTCGGCCAGGATGAAATTGCCCTCGCTCGGCCAGACCCGGATCCCCGAACGCTCCAGCTCCGCCGCGAGCCAGCCACGGTGGTGCGTGTTGTGCGCGCGCCCAGCCTCGATCCAGCCGGGTTCGGCCAAGGCCGCGATCCCCGCCGCCTGGGCCGCGAGGCTCACGTTGAACGGGCCGCGCACGCGGTTCAGCACATCGACGATCCCGGGCGGCGCGTAGCACCAGCCCAGGCGCACGCCGCCCAGACCGAAGATCTTGCTGAAGGTGCGCGTCATGACCGTGTTGTCGCCCGCATCCACCAGCTGCGTCCCCGCGTCGAAATCGGGCCGGTCCACGTATTCGGCATAGGCGGCGTCCAGCACCAGTAGCACATCGGGCGGCAGCCCGGCCCGCAGCCGCTCGACCTCCCGCTGCGGCAACATGCTGCCGGTCGGGTTGTTCGGATTGGCCAGGAACACCAGCCGCGTGGCCGGGGACACCGCCGCCAGCATCGCGTCCACGTCGGCGGTCAACTGCCGCTCCGGCGTCTTGATGACCCGGCAGCCGGCATAGATTCCCGCGATCTCGTAAACGCTGAACCCATGGCGGCTCATGACCAGCTCGGTGCCCGGGCCGCCGTAAGCCAGGCAAAGCTGGTAGATCAGGTCGTCCGATCCCGCACCGCAGACGATCTGTACGGGATCGAGGCCGAACCGCGCACCGATGGCACGGCGCAACTCCCGCGCACCGCCGTCAGGATAACGGTGCAGTTCCCCTGCCACGGCAGCATAGGCCGCGCGGGCGCCCGGCGGCACGCCGAACGCGCCCTCGTTGAAGGAAAGATTGATCGTCCGGTTCTGCCCGACCGCCTTGCTCTCGCCGCCGACATACGGTGCGATGCCGAGGATCCCCTCACGCGGCTGCGGTCCCATCAAGCCTCTCCGCCCACCGGCACGGCATAGGCGCCCAGCACCGTGACCTGGTCACACCCCGCCCGCAACACCGGCAGCCGCGGGTCGTCGTCGGCCACGAACCCGTCAACCTCCACCAGCGCGCATGAGGCTGCGGCACCGCCCTCTCGCCGCATGATCACGGCCCCGGCACGGAAGCCGGCAGCAGCCATGACGGCAACCAGTCGCGCGCCGTTGACCTGGGGCGCCAGCTCCAGACCCAGGAACGAGCGGTCCTGGCCGCTGGGGTCCGGGGCGGCGGCGCTGACCACCAGCCCCTGCACCACTGGCGTGCCCTCCGGACGCGGTGACCAGAACGGCAGTCGAGCGACGATGTGCAGCCGCGGACCGTCCCGGCGCAGCAGCGCAGGCCACCATGCCTCGGACGGCCCCTCGTCCCTCGTGGCCATCGGCAGCACGGCGGCGGTAGCAAGCCCGGCGCTCACCTCCTGGATCGCCTGGACCGGGTTGCGGAAGCCGTGCACGGGGGTCAGCGCGCCGAAATGCTCCCGTGCGAGGGCCAGGTAGGCCGGATCGCCCCCGGCCTCGCACACGCTCACCACCAGAGGATGTTGCTGCGCCGTCGTGGCCCCCAGCAGCTCCCGCCAGATCCGCACGATGCCGAACGCCGGCAACCCGCCAGTATGCCGGGCCAGCAAGCGCCGGATGATGGCTGCCTCCCGCCCTGGGCGCAGCGGCACGGGACCCTTCACCCGCAGGGCCGCAACCTGCTCCACCACCTCTCCCCGCCGCATCAGCGTGTCGTGGAGCGCGTCGTCCAGCCGGTCCAGCTCGGCCCGCAGCGATGCCAGGTCGGGCGCGGTGGCCGGCGCGGGTGGCAAGGCTTGGGACGGACTGGGCATCGCAGTCGCTGGTCTCCCTGGGAGAGAAAGGCAAATGGCGGAAGCGTTACATGCTGCGGCCCATCCGTGGCAAGGGCGGGGGCACGTTTGCACACGGCGCTGTTGCCCGGCGGGGCCACGCGGCCTATGCAAACGGGATCATGGATCATCTGGACCTCCCGTCCCGCGACACCCATCAATCCGCGACGTTCGATGGCCGCTTCATGCTCGAATGCGGCGCGGCGCTTCCCTCCGTCACCATCGCCTACCGCACCTACGGCACGCTGAACGCCGCCCGGTCAAACGCCATCCTCGTCTGTCACGCGCTGACCGGGGATCAATACGTGGCGGAGCCGCATCCCGGAACCGGCAAGCCCGGCTGGTGGAGCCAGGTCGTGGGGCCGGGCCGTCCCGTGGACACCGACCGCTTCTTCGTCATCTGCGCCAACGTGCTGGGCGGCTGCATGGGCAGCACCGGGCCGCGCAGCCCGCGCGACGACGGACCTGACGCGCCGCCCTGGGGGACGGATTTCCCTCCCATCACCGTCCGGGACATGGTGCGCGTCCAGAGTCTGCTGATCGACCGCCTGGGCATCTCCCGCCTGTTCGCGGCGTTGGGAGGGTCGATGGGCGGGATGCAGGTGCTCGAATGGGCCGCGACCTTCCCCGACCGGGTGTTCGCCGCCGTCCCGGTCGCCACCGCCGCCTTCCACTCCGCGCAGAACATCGCCTTCCATGAGGTCGGGCGCCAGGCCATCTTCGCCGACCCGGATTGGGCCGGCGGCGAGTATTGGCGCCACGGGACGATCCCTGCCCGCGGCCTCGCGGTGGCGCGCATGGCCGCACACATCACCTACCTCAGCGAGCAGGCGCTGACCCGCAAGTTCGGCCGCCGCCAGCAGATCCCCGCCGCCGGCGCGACCTCCCTGTTCGGCGACATGTTCGAGGTCGAGAGCTACCTGCGTCACCAGGGCAGCACCTTCGTCAACCGCTTCGACGCCAACAGCTACCTGACGATCACCCGCGCCATGGACTACTTCGACCTTGCGGCCGACCATGACGGCGACCTCGCCCGGGCCTTCCGCGGCACCGCCACCCGGTTCTGCATCGTCAGCTTCGACAGCGACTGGCTGTTCCCCACCGCCCAGTCCCGCGCCATCGCCCGCGCGCTGAACCGCGCCGGCGCCAACGTCAGCTTCGTCGAAATCGCCAGCGACAAGGGACACGACGCCTTCCTGCTGGACGAGCCGGACTTCCACCGCACCCTGTCCGGTTTCCTGTCCGGCTGCGCCGAGCACGCCCGGCTGTGAGCCCTCACCCACCGCCTTCTAACCTGGGACCCACCGAACGGCCCGGCCGCCCCAAGGTGCGGTTCGACCTTCGCTTGATGTCGGAGATGATCGCGCCCGCCTCCCGCGTGCTCGACATCGGCAGCGGCGACGGCACGCTGATCGAGCACCTGTTCCGCACCCGCGGCTGCGACGCGCGCGGCATCGAGATCGACATGGCCGAGGTCACCCGCGCCGTGGCGCACGGCCTGCCCGTCATGCACGGCGACGCCGACACCGACCTCGCCCACTACCCGGACGGCCTGTTCGACTATGTCGTGCTGTCCCGCACGCTCCAGGCGGTGGAGCGTCCGCAGGAGGTGCTGCGCCAGATGCTGCGCATCGGCACCCGCGCGCTCGTCAGCTTCCCGAACTTCGGCCATTGGCAGGTGCGCTGGCAGCTTGTGCGCTCCGGCCGCATGCCGATGACGCCGACCTGGGACCGGCCCTGGTACGAGACGCCGAACATCCATCCCTGCACCATCCGCGACTTCTTCGCGCTGTGCGCGCAGGAGGGGTACGCCGTCGAACGCTGGCTCGCCGTGGACGACGAGGGCCGGCAGGCACCCTGGCGCCGCTTCCCCGGCCTCGCCAACCTGTTCGGCGAGCAGGCGCTGTTCCTGCTGCGCCGGGCCTGAAAGGGCGTCAGCCCGCTGCGCCGGCTTCGGCCGGCATCAGCCCGCCAGCAGCACCGCCCGCAGGTTGCGGGCCGCCACGTCCAGCACGCTGTCGTCGCCGCTCACCATCAGGGCGGCGATGGCACCGTCCAGCACCAGCAGGATCTGCCGGGCCATCATCCGCGGCTCCGCGTGACCGGCGGCCTGCGCCAGCCCGGCCAGGACCGCGATGATGGCGGCATGGTGCTGCGTCGTCATCTCCCGCAGCCACGCCTCGCCGCCGCCGCTGCCCTTGGTGTGCTCCGCCGCCGCGTTCATGAAGGGACAGCCGTAGAAGCGCGCCCCCTCGAACCAGGTGCGCAGCGCGGGGACCGTCGCCCGGAGCTGGTCGGCTGGGTCGGGACCGGCCTCCTCAATCAGCGCGAAGAAGGTCTCCCGCCATTCTGCGCCCTCCCGCGCCAGCACCTCCCGGACCAGGGCCTCCTTTGAGCCGAACCGGCCATACAGCGTCATCTTCGACGCGCCCGCCTCGGTCAGGATGCGGTCGATCCCCGTCGCGTGGATGCCGTCGCGGCAGAACAGGTCGCGCGCCACCTCGATGATCCGCTCGTGCGGCGGCGCCCGGCGCAGACCGGGCGTCACGACGCGGCCTCCATTCGCGGCAGTCAACCCGTCCCCCATCTCAAACCTTCCATAATGCTTGTTTTCTACGCACACGATGCCTGTATATTGACCATTACGGTTTGGGTGCGGCGCGTTCATGGCGCACCGAAGTGTCAGCGCAAAGCCCGTGCCGGTCAAACCGCGCTTGGCACGCATCCTGCGTAGGTCTACCTAAGACAGACCGGTCTGTTCCGGAAAACAATAAAGGAGACCAGGGATGAGTGCCACCACCAAGGCCCCCGCCGCGCCGCCCACCGCCATGACGGGCTGCCTCGCCCCCATCGACAAGGACGGCCTCAACAGCCTGATCGCCAAGGGCCGCGCCGATCCCACCGCCATCAAGACCCTCAAGTGCCGCACCGTCGCCGAGGGGCGCTTCCGCCACCTCAACATGATTCGCGACCTGCCGCCCTACATCGTGGACGAGCCGCCGGGCCTGCTCGGCGACGACACCGCGCCGAACCCGTCGGAGGCGTCGCTGGCCGCGCTTGGCTCCTGCCTCGCCGTCGGCATCCACGCCAACGCGGTGGCCCAGGGCATCACGGTGCGCAAGCTCGAGATCGAGCTTGAGGCCGACATCAACATCACCGCGGTCTGGGGCACCGGCGACACCTCGCCGAAGCCGGTCGGCTTCGATGCCGTCCGCGCCAAGGTCCACTTGGAGGCCGACGCGCCGCAGGACAAGCTCGACGGTCTGATCGCCCACGCCACCAAGTGGTCCCCGGTCGCCAACACCTTCACCAAGCCGGTCGGCCTCGACGTCAAGTCCGTCTGAACGGCAGGAGCGTTGCCATGAGCGAAACCGCAATCCGCGCCGCCGCCCAGGCAGCGCTCCCGTCCGACGCCGCGCTGCGCGCCGTGATCGATGCGGAGCTGGCGCCGCTGGTCAAGCAGATCGACCACGACGGCCTGTATCCCGCAGGCGCAATGCGCGCCTTGGGCGGCGCCGGGCTGTTCGCCCATCACCTTGCCGCCCACTCCCCCCGTCCCAGCATCGCCGCCGCGGTCGACGCCATGGCGGCGGTGGGCGAAACCTGCATGTCCACCGCCTTCTGCACCTGGTGCCAGGACGCCAGCGGCTGGTACTTGGAGCAGTCGGACAACGCGGCGCTCCGCGACGAGGTGCAGGCCGGCCTGGCGCAGGGCGCCACCATGGGCGGCACCGGCCTGTCCAACCCGATGAAGTCGCTGTCCGGCATCGAGAAGTTCAAGCTGCGCGGCCGCCGCGTGCCCGGCGGCTACGAGGTGTCCGGCGTGCTGCCCTGGGTCAGCAACCTCGGCCCGGGCCACCTGTTCGGCACGGTGTTCGAGGATGCGGATCGTCCGGACCACCGCGTCATGGCGATGATCCGCTGCGGCCAGCCCGGCGTCGACATCAAGCAGAACGCCCGCTTCGTGGCGCTCGAGGGCACCGGCACCTACAGCGTGCTGTTCCGCCGCGCCTTCATCGCCGACGAGATGCTGCTGGCCGACCCGCTGGGGGACATGATCCGCCGCATCAAGGCGGGCTTCATCCTGCTGCAGACCGGCATGGGCATCGGCGTCACCCAGGCCTGCATCACCCTGATGCGGGAGGCCGACGTGACGCACGGCCACACCAACCAGCATCTGCCGCGCCGCGCCGACGACTTCGCCGCCGACCTCGCGGCGGTGCGCCAGGAGATCGCCCAGCTCGCCGCGACGCCGCTGGAGCAGGCGCCGGAATACCTCCGCGCCGTGCTCACCGCCCGCCTCCGCGTCAGCGAGCTGACGCTGGAGGCCGGGCAGGCCGCGCTGATGCACACCGGCGCCCGCGGCTACATCGAGGGGTCGCCGGTCAACCGCCGCATCCGCGAGGGGCACTTCGTCGCGATCATCACCCCCTCGATCCGCCACCTGCGCCAGGAGCTGAGCCGCCCCGGGCTTCGCGTGGCGCCCGGGACGCTGCACTGATGCCACACGCCGTCATCGACGGACCCGGCGGGGAGACGGTGCTGCGCGGCCAGCCCGGCGACAGCATCATGCAGCTGGCCCGCGCCGCCGGCCTGCCGGTGCTGGGCGAGTGCAACGGCTCGCTCGCCTGCGCGACCTGCCACGTGGTCGTGGACCCCGCCTGGACCGACCGCCTGCCGCCAGTGTCGGACGCGGAGGAGGAGATGCTCGACACCGTGTTCGACCTCACGCCGACCTCGCGGCTGAGCTGCCAGCTTCGCCTCTCGGAGGCGCTGGACGGCGTCCGCGCCCGCCTGCCCTGACCCTTCATCCCCCGACCCCTTCATCCTAGGAGATCGAGCATGAACGACAAAGTGTTGCTGACCCCGGCCGAGCTGCAGGGGATGATGGGTCCCGGCGTCGTCGTGATCGACACGCGCTCGCCGGACGCCTTCGCCGCCGGGCACATCCCGGGCGCGGTCAACGTGCACGAGATCTTCACCTATCTCGCGACCTCCACGCCCGAGGGCATGGCGGCGCTGCGGCAGAAGTTCGCCGACGCCTTCGGCGCCGCCGGACTGTCCGGCGCGGAGACGGCGGTATGCTATGAGGAGAGCATGAACTCCGGCTTCGGCCAGTCCTGCCGCGGCTACTTCCTGCTGAGCTGGCTCGGCTACGAGAAGGCCCGCGTGCTGCATGGCGGGATGCACGCCTGGAAGGCGGCCGGCCTGCCCGTCAGCACCGACCCGGCCCAGCCGGCGGCGAAGACCTTCCCGCTGACCGGGGCCGGCAGCGGCATGATGATCGACCGGGAGGCCATGCTGGCCGCGGTCGGCGACGACGGCATCGTGAAGCTCGACGTGCGCGACGTGGACGAGTGGATCGGCACCAGCTCCTCCCCCTACGGCCCCGACTTCTGCCCGCGCAAGGGCCGCATCCCCGGCGCGCGCTGGCTGGAGTGGTACCGCCTGATGAAGCCGACCGGCGCCGGCCCGATGTTCAAGTCGCCCGACGAGATCAAGGCCGAGGCGCACACCGTCGGCATCGGCCCGTCCACCCCGGTCTACCTCTACTGCTTCAAGGGCGCCCGCGCCTCCAACACGCTGGTGGCGTTGCGGGAGGCCGGGGTGCGGGACGTGCGGATGTACTTCGGCTCCTGGAACGAGTGGAGCCGCGACGACAGCCTGCCGATCGAGACCGGCATGCCCTTCGCCCAAGCGGCCGAGTAGGGTCCCGGCCGCCGCCGTCCGGTCGATTCTCACGGACCATTGATATAGCGCCTTGCACCCCGCACACTCCAGCCCCACACGGGGCGCAAGGTCGCGGTCCCCGTCCACTGGAGACGACTGATAATGAAGCGAAGCATCCTATCCGGCGCCCTGCTGCTCGGCGCCACCCTGGCCCTCGCGGCCCCGGTCAAGGCGCAGGGCAGCGGGTCGGCCACCATCGACACCATCAAGTCCCGCGGCCAGCTGGTGTGCGGCGTTTCCACCGGCGTCGCCGGGTTCTCGCTCGCTGACAGCAAGGGCGTGACCCAGGGCATCGATGCCGACACCTGCCGCGCCGTCGCCGCCGCCATCCTGGGCGACGCGAACAAGGTGCGCTTCGTGCCGACCACCACCACCAACCGCTTCACCGCGCTGCAATCCGGCGAGCTGGACCTGCTGGTCCGCTCGACCACCTGGACCCTGGGCCGCGAGGGCAACCTCGGCCTGCTGTTCGCCGGCGTGAACTTCTATGACGGCACCGGCTTCCTGGTGAAGTCGGCCGCTGGCGTGAAGTCCGTGAAGGACCTGGACGGCGCCACCATCTGCGTGCAGCCCGGCACCAGCACCGAGCTTGCCATCGCCGACTACTTCCGCCTCAACAAGCTGAAGTTCACGCCCGTGCTGATCCAGGACTTGGCTGAGATCCAGAACACCTATCTCGCCGGCCGCTGCGACAGCTACTCGACCGACGCCTCTGGCCTCGCTTCCTTCCGCTTCCAGCAGGGTCCCAAGGCGGAGGAGCACGTGCTGCTGCCCGAGATCATCAGCAAGGAGCCGCTCGGCATGATGGTCCGCAAGGGCGACGACAAGTTCTTCGACCTGGTGCGCTGGACCCTGTTCGCGATGATCCAGGCCGAGGAGAGCGGCGTCAGCAGCAAGAACGTGGACGAGATGCTGAAATCCACCAACCCCGACATCCGCCGCCTCGTGGGCGCCGAGGGGGATCTCGGCAAGTCGCTGGGCGTCGAGAACCGGTGGGCGGTGAACGTCATCAAGGGCGTCGGCAACTACGGCGAGATGTGGGACCGCACCGTGGCCCCCCTGGGCATCCCCCGCGGGATCAACAACTTGTGGAACAAGGGCGGCCTGCACTACCCGCCGCCGATTCGCTGAAACCGCCCAGCAATACGCCTGACCTGCCCAAAAATTGGGCCGCCCTGGTTCCAGGGCGGCCCTTTTTCTTGAAAATGGATCGCGATGCCCGTTGCTCCTTCCACGGTTGTGGGGGCAGATTGCTGACATGCCGACGCGACATGCCTCCATGGCTTCAGTCGCATGGCAGCCGCATCGCCAGCCTTGGCCGCACCACCATGGCTTGACCGTTAGGAATCGCTCATGTCAGGCGCCGTCATCGATCCCCGCCACTCGCCCATGCGGGCCGCGCCCAAGAAGGGCCTGAGCCTGAGCTGGTCCGACCCGCGCTTCCGCAACATCGTCTGGCAGGTGGTGATCCTGGGCGCGATCGCGGCCCTCGTCTGGTACCTCGTGCAGAACACCAACCGCAACCTCGCCGCCCGGCGGATCGCCACCGGGTTCGGCTTCCTGGGCCGCACCGCCGGCATCCCGATCGGCGAGGCGCTGATCGATTACGACCCGTCGATCAACACCTACGGCCGCGCCCTGCTGATCGGCCTGCTCAACACGTTGAAGGTCGCGGTCGTCGGCGTCGTGCTCGCGACCATCCTCGGCACGCTGCTGGGCGTCGCGCGTCTGTCGAAGAACTGGCTGATCGCCCGCATCTCCGCCATCTACGTCGAGGTCATCCGCGACATCCCGCTGCTGCTGCAGCTGCTGTTCTGGTACACGGCGCTGCAGGGGTTGCCGGCGCCGCGCAACGCCGCCCACCCGCTGCCAGGCGTGTTCCTGTCCAACCGCGGCATCAAGATCCCCCTGGTCGAGTGGGAAGGCCCGTTCTGGTGGGCGCTCGCCGCCCTCGCGCTGGGCCTGATCGGCACCATGGCCTGGTCGCGCTCCGCCACCCAGCAGCAGGAGGCGACGGGCGTGCGGCCCAAGGTCTGGCCCGTGGCGCTTGCCTTGCTGGTCGGCTTCCCCGTCCTGGTCTGGGGCGCGCTCGGTGCGCCGTTCGAGGTCGAGATGCCGGTGCTGCGCGGCTTCAACTTCGTCGGCGGCGCGACCCTCAGCCCGGAGTACGGCGCGCTGACCCTGGGCCTCGTCGTCTACACCTCGTCCTACGTCGCCGAGATCGTCCGCTCCGGCATCCTCGCCGTGCCGACGGGCCAATGGGAGGCCGCGGGCGCCATCGGCCTCCGCCCCGGCACGGTGCTGCGCCAGATCGTGCTGCCCCAGGCGCTGCGCGTCATCATCCCGCCGATGACGAGCCAGTACCTGAACCTGACCAAGAACAGCTCGCTCGCGGTGGCGATCGGCTACCAGGACATCGTGTCCATCGCCAACACGACGCTGAACCAGACCGGACAGGCCATCGAGGGCATCGCCGCGATCATGCTCGTCTACCTCGTCATCAGCCTGTCGATCAGCTTCTTGATGAACTGGTATAACGCCAGGATCGCCTTGGTGGAGCGTTAGGCCATGTCGCACAGCACCACCCGCACCACCGCGGCGCTCGGGGAAGCCGCCCGCGACCCGGTGCCCGCCATCGCCGGCATCCCCGCCGCCTCGGCGGCTCCTGCCGCCCCCATCACCGAACGCGCCCGCCC
>CAHJXG010000513.1 GCA_903644035.1 Rhodospirillales bacterium | reverse complement strand
GTCTCCGTCACCGGGCGCAGCGCCAGCCCGCCAGCCGCGGTCGCAAGCGCCACGCCGGCGGCGACCGTCAGCAGCGACGCCAGCAGCCCGGCCAGCAGCCAGCCGGCATAGCCGCGCCAGAGCGCCATCACGGGCAGCAATGCGCCCAAGCCTTCCCGCGTCATGCGACGCCCTGAATCGGCCGTGCCCGGCCGTTGGACAGTTCCAGCGTCCGCCCGCCGAATGCGTGCGCCGCCGCCGAATGGCTGGCCAGGATCACCGTCCGCCCGAGCGCCAGCCGCCGCAGGCTGTCCAGCACATCCGCCTCGGTCGCCGGGTCAAGATGCGCCGTCGGCTCGTCGAGCAGCAGCAGCGGGGCATTGCGGACAAAGGCCCGGGCGATGGCCACCCGCTGCGCCTGGCCGCCGGACAGGCCGTAGCCGCCCTCGCCGATGGGTGTGTCCAGCCCGTCGGGCAGCGTCGCCGCGAAGGATCCGATGCCTGCGGCGCGGGCCGCCTCCTCAACCTCGCGGTCGGTCGCATCCTCCCGCCCGAACCGGATGTTGTCGCGGAGGCTGCCGGCGAACAGCACCGGGCGCTGGCCGATCCATGCCGTCATCCGCGCCAGCGCCGAGGGCACGACCGTGCCGATGTCGGCGCCGTTCAGGGTGATGCGCCCGCTGTCCGGACGGACGAAGCCCAGCAGCAATTCGATGATGGTCGACTTGCCGGCCCCGGACGACCCCACCAGCACCATCGTCTCCTCGGCCGGCACCCGGAAGCTCAGCCCGTCGAGCACGGCGCCGCGCGACGGATCCCAGGTGTAGCGCACATCGCTGAAAGCGATCGACACCCCGTTCGCCGCCACGGTGCGGACCGGCGGCGTGACAGCGGTTTCCGGCGGCTCCGGCAAGCCTGACAGCTGCTCCGCCGCGCCTGCCGCCTGCAGGCGGTCCTGGTAGGCGGCGGCGAAGACCCGCAGCGGCGCGAAGAACTCGGCCACCAGCACCAGCACGAAGATCGCCGCGGCCGGGTTGGCCCCGCCGCGCCACATCGCCGCGTAGCGCCCGGCCAGCAGCACAAGGGACACAGCGGCGGCGCAGTCGAGCGCCGCCGACGACAGGAAGGCGACCCGCAGCACCCGAAGCGTCCGGCGGCCCAGATCGTCCGCGGCCGCCTGAAGCCGCTGCGCCTCCTGCTCGGCCCGGCCGGCGAGGACGATGGTGGCAATGCCGCGGACGCGGTCAAGGAAGCGGGCCTGCAGCCGGCCCATCGCCACGAATTGCCGCTGCGACGCCGCCGCGGCACCCAGCCCCGCCAGCGCCATCCCGACCGGAACCAGCAGCCCGGCCACGCCCAGGATCACCGCGCCCCAAGGATCGACCAGCAGCACCGCAAGTCCCACCAGCAACGGCGATGCCAAAGCCAGGGTGGCCGCGGGCAGCCAGCGGGCGAACAGGCCCTCCAACGCCTCGATGCGGTCCACCGCCAGGGCGGCAAGCTCGCCGGACCGCGAGCCGCGCACGAACCCTGGCCCGGCGCCGAGCAGGCGGACGAACAGGTCGCTGCGCAGCCGCCGGCGTGCCGTCACCCCGGCCGTGAATGAAAGCTCGTCCGACACCACCAGCAGAACGGCCCGCACCACCGCGAGCCCCACGAACAGCAGCGGCCACAGCACGCCGGCCCCGGCAGCGCCCGGAGCGGTCGGGAGGATCGCCTCGCCCAGGAGCCGCGCGACGCACCAGGCCTGCCCGATGGCCGCGAGCGTCGCCAAGAGGCCGAGCAGCGCCACGGGTCGGGCCGCCTGCCGGCCCGCGGCCATGTTGCGGGCCATCCAGGCCCGGCCGGGTTTCGGCAGACGTGTCACGGCCATCTGTCGGCGCTGCCGGCCGGCGCTGCTACGAGGCCAGTGCCCGGCGGGCCGTCGTCGCCAGCCATTCGGCGGCAACCGGCAGGATGGCGTCGTTGAAGTCATAGCCGGGGTTGTGCAGCTCGCCGCCGGGCCGGGCCGGGCCGTTGCCGATCCAGACGAACGCGCCGGGCTTCTGCTCCAGATACCAGCCGAAGTCTTCGCCGGCCATGCTGGGCAGCATGTCCCTCCGCACCGGCACACCCAACGCGCCGGCGCAAGCCGCCGCGAGCTCCGCCTCTGCCGGGGTGTTCACCGTCGCACAGACGCCGTGCTGGATGTCCAGCGTGATCGCCACTCCGCAACTCGCGGCGACTCCGGCCGCCACGCGGCGGATGCTCGCCTCCACCAGGTCGCGGACCTCGCGGCGGTGCGAGCGGAAGGTGCCGGACAGCACGGACCGGCTCGGGATCTGGTTCGCCGCCACCCCGGCGTTCATCGTGCAGATCGAGACCACGGCGCATTCCAGTGGGTCCACGTTTCGGGACACCACCGACTGCAGCGCCACCAGGAGATGGGCGGAGGCGAGCAGGGGATCACGGGACAGATGCGGCATTGCGGCATGGCCGGCGTGCCCCTCCACGACGATCTCGATTCGCGAGCCGGCCGCCATGACCGCGCCGTCATGCACGGCCACGGTCCCGGCCTCAAGGCCGGGCCAGTTGTGGTAGCCGAAGATGCGCTCCATGGGGAACCGGTCGAACAGGCCGTCGGCCAACATGCGCCGCGCGCCGCCATAGCCCTCCTCGGCGGGCTGGAACACGAGATGGACGGTGCCTGCCCAATCGGTGTCCTGCGCCAGCAGGGCCGCTGCACCCAGCAGGCTGGCGGTATGGCCGTCATGGCCGCAGGCATGCATCACGCCCGGAGCGACGGACGCATAGGAGAGGCCCGTTGCCTCGACGATGGGCAGCGCATCCATGTCGGCGCGCAGCCCGACGCTCCGGTTGGATTGGCCGCGCATCAGGGTCGCCACGACGCCATGGCCGCCGACGCCGGCGGTGAACGGCACGCCGAGGTCCGCAAGGGTGCGGCACACGAAGGCCGCGGTCTCGCTCTCCTGCAGCGACAGCTCGGGATGTTGATGCAGGTGCCGGCGCCATTGCGGGAGAGCTTGCTGCACGTTGGGATCCATTCACCACACTCCATCCTGCCAGGGATGTGCCGTGTGCCCGTCACTCGCGCAAGATGCGTCTATGCTGGCGTCTTGCTGGCCAGCTTGCCGAGCGCGGGGCTATCGAGGCGCTTCCGCTGCAGCGGGAGCTTGATCCTGTAGCGAGTGCCATGGCCTTCCTCGACCTGCAAGGTGGCGCCAAGCTGCCGGGCAAAGCCGCGGATCAGCTGAATGCCGATGCCGTCCCGCGTTCCACCCTCTGTCTCGACTCGGCCAGTGGGGATGCCGACGCCATCGTCGAAGATCTCAAGCTCGGCATGGCCGCAATCCGCCCTCAGGTAGACCGAGATGCTGCCGCGCCGCCCGCCGGGAAAGGCATACTTCACGGCGTTGCTGACGGCCTCGGTGACGATGAGTGCGAGCGGAACGGCCTGGTCGCTCGACATCTTGAGTTCCGGCGCCTCGATCTCCAGGCGCAGCCGTTCGCCGGCCTTCTCCCCCATCGCCTGGAACAACTGGCTGCACAGCTCAATCAGGAATTCCCGCATGTTGATCGTATGCAGCTCGCCATGGGCATAAAGGTGGCGGTGCAGGGTCGCTAGGGTGCGCACCCGATCGCGCGCCGACTGAAACTCGGCCCGGGCCTCTGGCAGGCGGATGCGGCTCGCCTGCAGGTTCAGCAGGCTTGCCACCACTTGCAGGTTGTTTTTCACGCGATGGTGGATCTCCTGCATGAGGAGTTCCTGCTGATCCATCGCCTCTGCCAGCCGGCTCTGCTGACGGCGGAGCATGAAGGTGGCCCGCTGAAACGAGATGGTGAGCTGCCGCAACTCGCGCAGGGGCGACAGGCCCTGGGGTCCTGAACGCCCCTGGAACCGAGCTCCAGGGCGCCACCGGTTGACGGCT
>CAHJXG010000512.1 GCA_903644035.1 Rhodospirillales bacterium | reverse complement strand
GAACGGCAGGCAGCCCGGCGCCTGGCCGCCGATCTGGATCACCGTCCGCAGCGCCGGCAGCCGCGCGCTGGACAGTTGGCCCGGCGCCGAGGCCGCGAGTTCCGGCACGATCTGCGTCAGCATCCCGAGATAGTCGCTGCTCTTGAACCGCGTCGCCGTCACCAGGGCCTTGCAGCCCACGAGGTTGAGCGCGAACTCCAGTTCCGACACCCGGTAGGCCGGGTTCACGTTGACCAGGATGATGCCGGCTTTGGCGGTCGCGAACTGCACGACGACCCACTCGGCGTTGTTGAGCGACCAGATGCCCAGCCGGTCGCCGCGCTCCAGCCCCAGCGCCAGCAGCCCGGCAGCGAACGCCTCCGCCCGCCGGACCAGCTCGGCATAGGTCCAATGCACGCCCTGGCTGCGCACGATCAGCGCCGGGCTGTCGGGACAGCGCGCGGCGGTGCGGTCCAGGTTCTGGCCCAGCGTCTCGCCCAGCAGGGCCACATCCCGCGCGCCGTGCACGTAGCTGATGCCTGTGGTCATGCGGCATTCCTGGCCTATATTCGGATGGAACACAAAAGGAATCCTCTCGTGTCCGCAAGCCTGCCCAACCGCCTGCCCGGACTGAATTTCGACCTGGGCGAAACGGCCGACATGCTGCGCGGCTCGGTCGAGACGTTCGCGGCCGACGAGATCGCGCCGCGCGCCGCGGAGATCGACCGCAGCAACGACTTCCCGGCCGACCTGTGGCGCAAGATGGGCGACCTGGGCGTGCTCGGCATTACCGTGGAGGACGAGTACGGCGGCGCCGGCATGGGCTATTTGGAGCACTGTGTGGCGATGGAGGAGATCAGCCGCGCCAGCGCCTCCGTGGGCCTGAGCTACGGCGCGCACAGCAACCTCTGCGTGAACCAGATCCGCAAGAACGGGACGGAGGCGCAGAAGCGGCGCTACCTGCCGGGCCTGATCAGCGGGGAGCAGGTGGGCGCCTTGGCGATGAGCGAGAGCGGCGCCGGGTCGGACGTGGTGTCCATGCGGCTGCGGGCGGACAAGCGCGGCGAGCGCTACGTGCTGAACGGCACCAAGATGTGGATCACCAACGGGCCGGAGGCCGACGTGCTGGTGGTCTATGCCAAGACCGACCCGGCGGCGGGTCCGCGCGGCATCACGGCGTTCCTGATCGAGCGCGGGATGCCCGGCTTCTCCTGCGCGCAGAAGCTCGACAAGCTCGGGATGCGCGGCAGCAACACCGGGGAGCTGGTGTTCCAGGACTGCGAGGTGCCGGAGGAGCACGTGATGGGCGGCGTGGGCCGCGGCGTGAACGTGCTGATGTCCGGCCTCGACTACGAGCGCGCGGTGCTGGCGGCGGGTCCGCTCGGCATCATGCAGGCCTGCATGGACGTGGTGCTGCCATACATCCACGAGCGCAAGCAGTTCGGCCAGGCCATCGGCGAGTTCCAGCTCATGCAGGGCAAGATCGCCGACATGTACACGACGCTGAACGCCGCGAAGGCGTATGTCTACGCGGTGGCGAAGGCCTGCGACCGCGGCGAGACGGCGCGCAAGGATGCGGCCGGGGCCATCCTGTATGCGGCGGAACGGGCGACCTGGATGGCGCTGGAGGCGATCCAGGTGCTGGGCGGCAACGGCTACATCAACGACTATCCGACCGGGCGGCTGCTGCGCGACGCGAAGCTGTACGAGATCGGTGCGGGAACCAGCGAAATCCGGCGGATGCTGATCGGGCGGGAGCTGTTCCGCGAGAGCGCCTAGTTCACCGCCCGCGCCGCCGCAACCGCCTGCTGCAGGTCGCCCAGCTCGATCAGCCCGGCGAACAGCTTCTTGCCGACGATCAGCGCCGGCGTCCCCTGCAGCCCGATCTGCTGCGCCAGCGCGATGTTGGCGTCGAGCCGCGCCTTGATCGCCGGGTCGTCCATGTCGCGCAGCAGCCGTCCGCCATCGAGGCCCAGGCGCTCGGCCGCCGCGCGCAGCGTGTCCCGCGTGGGGGGCGCCGCCTCATGCATCACCGCGTCTTGCAGCTTGAAGTAGCCGCCCTGGCGCTGTGCCGCCAGCAGCGCGCGGCTTTCCAGCTGGCTGGCGGGTCCCAGGATCGGCAGGTCCTTGAACACGATCCGCACGTTGGCGTCGGCGTGCAGCAGGGCGGCGTGGGTGGGCAGCATGCGGCGGCAATACGGGCAGCGCGTGTCGTAGAACTCCACGATGGTGACGTCGCCCATCGGGTTGCCCAACACCGGGTCGGCCGGGTCCACCAGGCTGCCCGCGAGCTTCGCCAGGGTGTTCCGCGTGGCCGTCTCCTCGCGCCGCGTGTCGTCCGCCTGCAGCGCCTGCAACGCCTCCCGCAGGATCGATGGGTCGGCACGAAGCGCCTCGCGCAGCACGCCCACCACTTCGGACCGCTGCGCGGCGGTGAGGCCTTGGCCGGCGGCCGGGGTGGCCAGCAGCAGCGCGAGGAGGAGGGGGAGGGCTGGGCGCATCCAGTTGATCCTTGAACGGGGGCGGCGCCGCCTGCTTGGCACGGCGCGTCCTGGCATAGCACTGGTTGCCGGTCGGGGCGAAGGCCGCTATGGCACGACGCTCAGGATGTGAAAGGATTTGCCCGTTGGGACACCGCAGGACCCAGGCCGCGGCACCCGGGTGCCCCGAGGGCGCGCGGCGCAAGACGGTGCGCCTGCAGGCCGCGGTGCTGCTCGCGTCGGCGCTGGCGATGCCCGGCTGCTCCAGCCTGGGATCGCTCAAGCAGACATTCCTGGGCGGCCAGTCGGCATCCGGCGGGCCGCAGCGGCTCACCGGCTTCATCGGCGGCGCCGTCGCGGACGAGCCGCG
>CAHJXG010000511.1 GCA_903644035.1 Rhodospirillales bacterium | reverse complement strand
GCCCCCTTCCCAGGCCCAATCCGTCCGCAGGTCCCACCCGGCCATGGCCGGCGCCAGCGCCCCCAGGGCCGCCCCGCCGGCCAGCGCCAGGAGCTGCGTGTTGCCCTGGTAGGAGAAGCCGTACATCCCCACGCGGCCCGAGGAGCGCGGCAGGTCCGCGGCCCAGGCCACGGCTTCGGCACCATCGGCCTCCTCCGCCTCGAACAGCGCGAAGCCGCCCTCGCTGCTGCCGGTGCCGCGCACGTCCTGGACCGCGACGATGTAGCCCTGCGCCGCGTACCAGGACGGGTGGGCGTAGACGAGGGTGGACGCGATGCGCCGCCCATAGGGCTGCCGCATCAGCAGCACGGGGAACCGGCCCGGCGCGTCCGGCGCCCAGATGTCGGCGTCCAGGCGCACCCCGTCCGCCGTCCGCATCGACAGCAGGCGCGGCCCGATGACCGGCAGCGGCTCATGCGGCATCAGCGCGCGCCGCGAATGACCCGGCGGTCGTCCTCCGTCAGCTCGACCGGCTGGCCCGCGCGGATCAGCTCGGCGAAGCCCTCGTTCGGCGTCATCACCGTCAGGCAGTACAGCTTGCCCGTGCCGGTGTTCTCGACCACGTGCTCGACGCCCGGCGCCAGCACCATGGCGTCGCCGGGTCCGAGCGGCAGGGTGCTGTCCCCGGCCCGCGCCACGCCGGTGCCGGCGAGGACGAAGAAGGATTCGAACGCCACCTGGTGCGTGTTGGGCGGCGTGCGCCCGCCGGGCTCGAAGATCTCGACGACCATGGTGAAGTTGACGCCGTCCGCCAGCGGGTCGAACAGGCAGGCGAAGTAGTTGCTGTCGTCGGGCGCGATGCGGAAGCCTTGCAGCGTCGCGGCGCTGCGGGCCAGGACGGGTTCGCTCATCATGGGGATCACTCCTTCGTGGTGTCGTGGGTCGGCCCCACGCCGTCAAGCAGGGCGGGGTCGGGCAAGGCGGCCTCCAGCGCCCGGCCGCGGCGCAGCACCACGCGGTCCGATTGCGGCCGGGCCAGCAGCTCATGCGGATGGCGCGCGCTGAACAGCACGAGGTCGGCCGGGGCGCCCACGCGGATGCCGCCGGCGTCCAGCCCCATCAGCCGGGCCGGCACGGCGTTGACGGCGGCGGACCAGCTGGACGAGTGGTCCAGATGCAGGATGCGCGTCGCCTCCCGCAGCACCTCCAGCATGTCGAGGTCGCCGTAGGGGTAGAACGGGTCCCCGCAGTTGTCGGACGCGACGGACACCGGCACGCCCGCGGCGCGCAGCTCGTGCACCAGCGTCACCCCGCGCCAGCGCGGCGTGCGGGCGGGCGCGCGGTCCTGCAGGTACATGTTGCACATCGGCAGGGTGACGACGGCGATGCCGGCCTCCGCCACGGCGGCGATGGTCTCCCGCGCGAACGCCTCCGGCTGCACGGAAAGCGAGCAGCAGTGCCCACATTGGATGCGGTTGCGGAAGCCCCGCCTCACCGCCGTCCGCGCGATCTCGCGCAGCGCCCTGGCGCCGCCCTCGCCGCTTTCGTCCACGTGCAGGTCGATGTCGAGGCCGCGGGCCTCCGCGAGCGCGAAAAGCTGGTCGAGCCGGTCCTGCAATCCCTGGGGCAGCG
Organism: Rhodospirillales bacterium; assembly: GCA_903644035.1. Taxonomy (GTDB): domain Bacteria; phylum Pseudomonadota; class Alphaproteobacteria; order Acetobacterales; family Acetobacteraceae; genus CAHJXG01. The sequence continues at coordinate 1,874 of CAHJXG010000511.1, read as the reverse complement.
GGGCGTCGAACGCGCCGCCGAGGTGGGTCACGCCGCCCAGCACGCCGCCGGCGTCGGCCACCTGGTCGGCCAGCGCCCGGCCGTCCTCCCCGTCATAGGTCTCGAGCGGGCAGATGGACGCGGCCTGGAGCGCGATGCGGCCGGCCCACTCGTCGCGCAGCAGGCGGAACATGCGCCAGGCGTTCGCGGCGTTGCCGTGGTTGCTGTCCAGGTGGGTGCGGATCGCCGCCGTCCCGTGGGCATGGGCGCAGGCGAGGCCGTACTCCATGCGGAGCCGCAGGTCCGCCTCCGTCCAGTGGGGCCGGTCGGCGGCGACGGCCGCGAGCGCGCCCGCGAAGGTGCCGTCCGGGTTGGGCGTGCGTCGCCAGATATGGCCCTTGTCGAGATGGGTGTGCACATCGACGAAGCAGGGCCAGACCTGCCCGCCCGCCAGGTCCACCCCGCCCGGCGCGGCGCCGGCGGGTGCCACCGCGGCGACCACGCCGTCCGCGACGTGCAGATCGACCAGCCCCTGCCCCTCCGGCAGCCGCGCCCGGCACAGCCAGTAGTCGCCGGACGCGGGAATGGCGGGCCTCATCGCCGATCCCTCATCGCCGGTCCATGGCGCTCTCGTGCCAGTGCCGGAGCAGCAGGTGGGACAGCGCCGTGAGCGCCAGGAAGATCGCGATTCCCGTGCCCGACACCAGCACGAGGGCCGCGAACATGCGCGGGATCTGCAGCTGGTAGCCGGCCTCCAGGATGCGGTAGGCGAGGCCCGAGGCGCGTCCGCCGGTGCCGGCGACGAACTCGGCGACGATGGCGCCGATCAGCGCGAGGCCGCCCGAGATGCGCAGGCCCGCGAGGTAGTAGGGCAGCGCGGTCGGCAGGCGCAGCCGGGTCAGGGTCTGCCAGCGGCTGGCGCGATACAGCCGGAACAGGTCCGTGAGGTTGTGGTCCACGGAGTTCAGCCCCAGCGTCGTGTTGGACAGCACGGGGAAGAAGGCGACGATGAACGCGCAGGCCAGCAGCGCCAGCCGGATGTCGTCCACCCAGATGATGATGAGCGGCGCGATGGCGACGATGGGCGTCACCTGGAGAATGACGGCGTAGGGGAACAGCGACAGCTCGATCAGCCGGGACTGCACGAACAGCACCGCGATCAGCAGCCCCAGGACCGCCGCCGCCAGCAGCGCCGCCCCGGTGATCTCGAGCGTGATGCCGAGCGACACCGACAGGCTCGGCCAGTCCGACCACAGCGCCCGGGCGATCTGGACCGGGCCGGGCAGCACGTAGGACGGCACGGCGTAGGCCCGGACCAGCCCCTCCCACGCCGCCAGCAGCACGAGGCCTATGGCGCACGGCATCAGGAGCCGGAGGCCCAGGCCCGCCTTCATGTCGCCCCCGCCTTCACGTCGTCCCCGCCTTCATGCGGCCATCGCCCGCGCCAGCCCGTCCGACACGGCGCGGCATTGCCCGGCATAGGCGGCCGACGTGCGGAACCCCTCGCCCCGCCCCTCCGGCGCCTGCACGTCGAACGTCTGCGACACCCGGCCGGGCCGCGCCGCCATCACCACCACGCGCTGCGCCAGGTACACGCTCTCGAACACCGAATGCGTCACGAACACCACGGTGAACCGCTCGGCCTGCCAAAGCCGCGCCAGGTCGTCGTTGAGCCGGAAGCGGGTGATCTCGTCGAGCGCCGCGAACGGCTCGTCCATCAGCAGCAGGCGCGGCGCCGTCACCAGCGCGCGGGCGATGGACACCCGCATCCTCATGCCGCCCGAAAGCGCCCGGGGGTAGGCGTCCCCGAACGCGGCCAGGTCCACCCGCGCCAGCGCCGCCATCGCACGCTCCCGCGCCTCCGCCCGGCGCACGCCCGCCAAGCGCAGCGGCAG
>CAHJXG010000510.1 GCA_903644035.1 Rhodospirillales bacterium | reverse complement strand
CTGCACGTCGTGATCCACGCCCATGCCGGCCTGCCCCGCGCCGAGGCGCTGGCCGCCGAGATCGCCGAGGGCGGCGGCGCGGCGGAGGTCGTCTCCTGCGACCTCGCCGACTTCGCCGCCACCGAGGCGGTCCTGCTGGAGGTGCTGTCGCGCGGCGTGCCGCAGGTGGTGGTGCACAACGCCGGCACCCACGCGGACGTGCCGATGGCGGGCATGAGCGCCGCGCAGTGGAGCGGCGTGCTCGACGTGTCGCTCGGCGGGTTCTACGCCGCGGTCCGGCCGCTGCTGCTGCCGATGATGGCGACCCGGTGGGGCCGGATCATCGCGGTGTCGTCGGTCTCGGCGCTGCTGGGCAACCGCGGGCAGGTCAACTACGCCGCTGCCAAGGCCGGGCTGATCGGCGCCGTGAAGTCGCTGTCGCGGGAGGTCGCGAGCCGCGGCATCACGGTGAACGCCGTGGCGCCCGGCGTCATCGCCTCGCCCGCGGTGGACACGGCGATGAACGCCGGGCGCATCGCGGAGATCGTGCCGATGAAGCGCCCCGGCCGGCCGGAGGAGGTGGCGGACCTGGTGGCGTTCCTGGCCTCCGACCGCGCCGGCTACATCACGGGCCAGTGCATCTCGATCAACGGCGGAATGACTTGACCTATGCGGCGGCGCCGCGACAATTGAGCAACGAAGGAGCATGCGGCATGACGGACCAGACCCTGGACTGCGACATCCTGATCATCGGCGGCGGCCCGGCCGGCTCGACCGCCGCGGCGCTGCTGGCGGAGCGCGGGCGGGATGTCGTGCTGCTGGAAAAGGCGGTGCATCCGCGGTTCCACATCGGCGAGTCGCTGCTGCCGCGCAACACCGCCCTGCTCGACCGGCTCGGCCTTCGCGAGCAGGTCGCCGCCATCGGCGTGCACAAGCCCGGCGCCGAGTTCGTCTCCGACGCCACCGGGCAGAGCGTGCACTTCGCCTTCGCGCTCGGCCTCGACAAGCAGTACACCCACTCCTGGCAGGTCCGCCGGGCCGAGTTCGACGAGCTGCTGTTCCGCACCGCGCAGTCCCGCGGCGCCCGCACGGAGGAGAACACCCGCGTCACCGACCTGCAGTTCGCACCGCCCGGCGGGCGCGCGCTGGTGACGGCGGCCGGGCCGGATGGCGGGTCGCGCCGCTACGCCCCGCGCTTCGTGCTGGACGCCTCCGGCCGCGACACGTTCCTCGCGGGCAAGCTCCGCACCAAGGAAAGCAACAAGCACAACACGACCGCCGCCCTCTACGCGCATTTCCGCGGCGTCGAGCGGCGCGGCGGCGAGCTTGAGGGATACATCACCGTGCACCTGGCCGAGGACGGCTGGTTCTGGATGATCCCGCTGCCGGACGACGTGATGAGCGTGGGCTTCGTGGGCGACCAGTCGGCCTTCAAGGGCCGCCGCGGCACCCCGCACGAGCTGTTCATGGACCGGATCAACGGCAGCCCGACCGTCGGCGCCCGGATGCGCTGTGCCGAGCTGCTGTCCGAGGTGACGAGCACCGGCAACTACTCGTACCGCTCCACCGCGGCGTGGGGCGAGGGCTACATGCTGATCGGCGACGCCTTCGGCTTCGTGGACCCGGTGTTCTCCAGCGGCGTGCTGCTGGCGATGACGGCGGGGGACCTGGGCGCCGACGTGGCCGACACCTGGCTCGACGACCCCGTTGCCGGGCGGGCCAAGGCGCGGCGGGTCGAGCGTGACGTGACGCACGCCATGCGCCGCATCAGCTGGCTGATCTACCGCATCAACACCCCGGCTTTGCGCCAGCTGTTCATGGGGCCGAAGAACGTGCTGCGGATGCGTGACGGCCTGGTCAGCCTGCTGGCCGGCAACCTGCGCGGCACGTGGAACTCGGTGATCCCCGTGCTGGCGTTCAAGGGGGTGTTCTACGCAATGTCGCTGGCGATGCGTCTGGGCCTGCATCCCGTGCCGGCGACCGCGCCCGTCCGGCTCGCTCCAGCGGAGTAGGGCCGAAGCGGCACTCCCCTTTTGGCCCAAAGCTGAATACAAGCGACGGTTCCGCGTGCAATCGCGGAAACCGCCATGCTAGCCTTCGGTCAATGGCCGAAGCGGACCATGCCTTCGGCTCCCCTGCACGTCGTGCAGGCGGCAAAAGGAGGACATGATGTCAGACCTTTCCCTGCCCGCAGGCGCGGTTGCAGCGCCCGGCCCCGTCGTGCGGCGGATCGACCTCGCCGACCTTCGGGGGGCACTCGCCGAGGGCTGGCGGGACTTCCTCGCCATTCCCACGCAGCTGGTGTTCCTGTGCATCCTCTATCCGATCATCGGGCTGGTGGCAGCGCGGGTCGCGGTCGGCAACAACCTGCTGCCGCTCGCCTTTCCGCTCGTTGCCGGGTTCGCGCTGGTCGGGCCGGTGCTGGCAATCGGGCTGTATGAACTCAGCCGGCGGCGGGAGGCCGGCCTGCCGGTGTCCTGGCTCAACGCCTTCGACGTGCTGCGCAGCCCGGCTATGCTCTCCGTCGCCGTGCTCGGCGGCGTGCTGTTCGTCATCTTCTTTGCATGGCTCGGCGCCGCCCGGGCAATCTACGCCCTGACGGTTGGCGGGGAGGCGCCGTCTGCGGTGGGCGACTTCATCGCGACCATCCAGGCATCGCCACATGCGTGGGAGTTGCTGGTGGTCGGCAACGCCATCGGATTCCTGTTCGCGTTGCTGGTGCTGACGATCGCCGCGGTGTCGTTCCCGCTGCTGCTGGACCGCAACGTCAGCCCGCTGGTCGCGGTGCAGACCTCGGTTCGGGCGGTGGTGGTCAATCCCACGACGATGCTGGCCTGGGGCCTCGTCGTCGCGGCCGTGCTGCTGCTGGGCTGCCTGCCGCTGTTCGTCGGGCTTGCGGTCGCCATGCCGGTGCTGGGCCATGCGACGTGGCACCTGTATCGCCGGGTGGTGGCGCCAGCCTGACCGGGGCCACCGGCTGGCCGGTAGCGGCGGACGGATTTGAACCGCCGACCAAGAGATTATGATTCTCCTGCTCTACCACTGAGCTACGCCGCCAGGCCGGGCGCGGGATATGCCCCAGCGAGGGTCCGGCGTCAATCGGAGCAGGCGTCAATCCCGCTCGATGAAGCCGCCGCCGAGCACGCGGCCCTCGTCGTAGAACACGCAGGCCTGGCCCGGTGCGGCCAGCGCCGGCGCATCGAGCCGGACCTGCGCGCCGGCTTCGGTCGCCACGACCGACGCGGGATGCGGCGCCTCCCGCGCGCGCAGCTTCACCGTGCA
>CAHJXG010000509.1 GCA_903644035.1 Rhodospirillales bacterium | reverse complement strand
TGTCCTGCCGGGTGCCGCCGCCCGGCACGGCCGGACGGCAGTCCAGGCCGGCCAGCGCCGGGCCGAGCAGCGCCGGGTCACCCACGGGCTGCAGGTGCTCGACATGGGGCAGCAGGCATTCCGCCGCCCAGCGCACGACGGGCTTGCCGGCGACCATGGCGTATTGCTTCGGCTGGCCGGCCCCGAACCGGGTGCCGGAACCGGCGGCGACGAGGATGGCGGCGGCGCGCATGGCGCCATGCAATGCCGGCCGGCCACCGCGACGTCAACCCGCGTGCCGGGCGTGGGCGGCCCGTTGCGGTCCCTGATTGCGTAAGGCGCGTCCCGGCGGTAGTTTGCCCAAATCATGGGCAACTCAAATATCACAGGCCTGATCAGCCCCATCACCCTGGGATCGGGGCCACATGCCGTCCGGCTCGAGTTCCCGGTCATCCTGGCGCCGATGTCGGGCGTCACCGACCTGCCGTTCCGGCGCCTGGCGAAGCGGCAGGGGGCCGGCCTCGTTGTGTCCGAGATGATCGCCTCCTGGGCCATGGTGCGGGAGAACCGGGTCACGCTGCGGATGGCCGAGGTCGATGGGGGTGGTGGCCCCAGCGCCGTCCAGCTCGCCGGCTGCGACCCGGCCGCCATGGCGGAGGCGGCGCGCATCGCGGTCGGCCACGGTGCCGACCTGATCGACATCAACTTCGGCTGTCCGGTCAAGAAGGTCGCCGTCGGCCAGGCGGCCGGGTCCGCCCTGATGCGTGACGAGGTCGCCGCGGCCCGCATCCTGGAGGCCACGGTGCGGGCGGTGGCGGTGCCGGTCACGCTCAAGATGCGCATGGGATGGGACCACGCGAGCCTCAACGCGCCCAGCCTGGCCCGCATCGCCGAGGCGTCCGGCATCCAGATGGTCACGGTGCACGGGCGCACCCGGCAGCAATTCTATACCGGCTCGGCCGATTGGCGCTTCGTGGCACAGGTCAAGCGGGCGGTCCGCCTGCCGGTGATCGTCAACGGCGACATCCTGACCGAGGACGACGCGGCCGAGGCGCTGCGCCAGTCCGGCGCGGACGGCGTGATGATCGGCCGGGGCTGCTACGGCCGGCCCTGGTTCCCCGCCCTGGTCGCACGCTTCCTGGTGACGGGCGAGCGCCAGGCCGAGCCGACGCTCGCCGAGCAGAAGGCCACGATGCTGGAGCATTACGACGCCATGCTGCGGCATTTCGGCGAGGACGCGGGGCTGCGGGTCGCCCGCAAGCATCTGTCCTGGTACTCGCGCGGCCTGTTCGGATCGGCCGAGTTCCGCTCGGCCGTCAACAAGCTGTCGAGCCGGGCGGCCGTCGAGGCGCTGATCGACGCCTTCTTCGATCCGCTGATCGACGGCAACGCCGCCCGCGTGCCGGAGGCGCTGGCCGCATGAAGGCCGCATTGACCCGGCGTCGCCTGGCCCTGGTGGAACGGTTGACGCCGCGACCGCCGCCACCCCCGTCCGATGTGGCCGGGTTCGATGCGCAGGCGATGCTGAGCGCGCTGCCCCTGCCCGTCGTGCTGCTCGACGCGGCGAACCGGTTCCGCTACGTCAACCACGCCGCGGAGCAGTTCCTCGGCGTGTCGCTGCTGCAGCTGCGCCAGATGACGCTGGCCTCCCTGCTGCCGGAGGACAACCCGCTGTTCGCGCTGCTGACGCAGGTGCGGCAGCAAGGCTCCACGATCTTCGATCACGACCTGACGCTGGAAGGCCCGCGCCTGCACAAGCGCGGCACCGCGGTGCAGGCCACGGCGCTGCTGGAGGAGCCGGGCTGCGTGTTGCTGACCTTTCAGGACAGCTCCGCCGCCCGCGCGCTGGATCGCCAGATCCAGTTCCGCGGGGCGGCGCGCAGCGTCACCGGCATGTCTGCGGTGCTGGCGCATGAGGTCAAGAACCCGCTCTCCGGCATCCGCGGCGCGGCGCAGTTGCTGGAAGCCAGCGTGACCGACGGCGACCGCGAGTTGACGGTGCTGATCCGCGACGAGGCGGACCGCATCCGGGACCTCGTGGACCGCATGGAGATCTTCGGCGAGAAGCCGATCGAGCGCCGCGCCGTGAACATCCACCGCGTGCTGGAGCACGTGCGCCGCCTGGCCAGCACCGGCTTCGCGGCGCACGTGCGGCTGACCGAGGTATACGACCCGTCGCTGCCGCCGACCTGGGCCAACCGGGACCAGCTCATCCAAGTGATGCTGAACCTTGTGAAGAACGCGGCCGAGGCGATCACCAGCGACCCGGCGCTCACCGAGCGCGGCACGGGGGAGATCGTGCTGACCACGGCCTACCAGCACGGGATGCGCCTCGCGGTCGCCGGCAGCGACCATCGGCTGCATCTGCCGCTGGTGGTGACTGTGCGCGACAACGGGCCGGGCATCCCGGAGGACATTCGCTCTCATCTGTTCGAGGCCTTCGTGACCAGCAAGCCGTCCGGCAGCGGCCTGGGCCTCGCCTTGGTCGCGAAGATCGTCGGCGACCATGGCGGGCTGATCGAGGTGGACAGCCGTCCCGGCCGGACGGAGTTCCGCCTGTTCCTGCCGGTGATCATCGAGGCCGAGGCGGACGCACCCTGAAAGATTCCAGATGACGCCCCCCACAGTCCTCGTGGCCGACGACGACCGGTCGATCCGCACGGTCCTGACCCAGGCGCTGGGCCGGTCCGGCTACCAGGTGCGCTGCACCGGCAACGCGGCCACGCTCTGGCGCTGGGTGGAGGATGGCGAGGGCGACCTGGTCATCACCGACGTGGTGATGCCGGACGAGAACGGCCTCGACCTGATCCCGCGCATCAAGCGCATCCGGCCGGACCTGCGCGTCATCGTCATGAGCGCGCAGTCCACCCTGATGACCGCGGTGAAGGCGGCGCAGCGCGGGGCGTTCGAGTACCTGCCCAAGCCCTTCGACCTCAAGGAGCTGCTGGCCGTGGTCGGGCGGGCGCTGCAGGCGCCGGCGCCGGTCGCGGACACGCCGCCGAGTGAGCCGCGCGACGCGGAGGAGCGCCTGCCGCTGATCGGCCGCAGCGTCGCGATGCAGGAGATCTACCGCAGCATCGCCCGGCTGACCACGACCGACCTCACCGTCATGGTGAACGGCGAGAGCGGCACCGGCAAGGAGCTGGTGGCGCGCGCGCTGCACGACTACGGCCGCCGCCGCACCGGGCCGTTCGTCGCCATCAACATGGCCGCCATCCCGCGCGAGCTGATCGAGAGCGAGCTGTTCGGGCATGAGCGCGGCGCCTTCACCGGGGCGCTGAACCGCGCCCAGGGCCGCTTCGAGCAGGCGGCCGGCGGCACGCTGTTCCTGGACGAGATCGGCGACATGCCGGCCGAAGCCCAGACCCGGCTGCTGCGCGTGCTCCAGGAAGGGGAGTTCACCACGGTGGGCGGCCGGCAGCCGATCCGCGCCAACGTCCGCATCGTGGCCGCGACGCACCGCGACCTGCGCCAGGCGATTCGCGCCGGGCAGTTCCGGGAGGACCTGTTCTATCGCCTCAACGTCGTGCCCATCCGCCTGCCGCCGCTGCGGGAGCGGCTGGAGGACATTCCCGTCCTCGCCCGGCACTTCCTGGAAAAAGCGCGCGACAGCGGCCTGCCGGCCAAATTGCTCGACCAGTCCGCCATCGAGCGCCTCCGCCAGCACCGCTGGCCCGGCAACGTGCGCGAGCTGGAGAATCTCATGCGGCGCCTCGCCGCCCTCTATGCGCAGGAGATGATCACCGAGGAGGTGATCGGCACCGAGCTGCTGGAAAGCGGCATCGACGCCGAGCCGGCGCACCACACCGGCAGCCCCGAGCCGCTGGCCCTCGCGGTCGAGCGGCACATCCGGCAGTTCCTGGCCGCGAGCCGCGACGGGATGCCGATGCGCGACATCTACGACCAGGTGATCGCCGAGGTGGAGCGCCCGCTGATTCAGATGACGCTGTCGGCGACGCGCGGCAACCAGATCAAGGCGGCCTCGATGCTGGGCCTCAACCGCAACACGCTGCGGAAGAAGATACGCGACCTGGACATACCGGTCGTGCGCGGGATCGGCTAGGCGGTGAACGCCAGCAGCAGACGCTCGGCGCTGCGGGCGGCCGCGGAGCCGCCGCGCCGCTCGCTGCTGCGGCGGATCGCGGACGCGCTGCTGGGCAAGGTCGTCACGCTGCTGCTGGCGGCGTTCGCGCTGGCGCTGGGCATCTCGACCTTCGTCATGCTGTCGGGCGGCGTGCGGCTCACGCCCAACCTGATGTTCGCGCTGGTGCTGTCGAACTTGTCGGTGCTGCTGCTGCTGGGCGCGGTGCTGGCCGGGCGGATCACCCGGATCTGGGTGGAGCAGCGCCGCGGGTCCGCAGGCTCCCGCCTGCATGTCCGGCTGGTGATGCTGTTCAGCGTCGTGGCCGTGACGCCCGCCATCGTCGTGGCCGTGTTCGCGACCGCGTTCTTCAACCTGGGCATCCAGTCCTGGTTCAACGACTCGGTCCGCATCGCGCTGAACGAGGGGCTGGAGGCGTCGCGCGGCTACCTCGACGAGCATCGAAACAACATCCGGGCCGACGTGCTCGGCATGGCCAACGACCTCGCGCGCGACGGGCAGTTCGTGGCGAGCGATCCCTACACGCTGGGCCAGATCCTGCAGACCCAGACCGTGCTGCGCGGCCTGACCGAGGCGATCATCTACGAGCCGGTCACCGGCTCGGTGTTCGCGGGCGTAGGTCCCATGTCGGGCTTCGGCGTGGAGCCGGCGCCGTCGGAGGCGACGGAGCAGGCCAAGAACGGCGACGTGGCGGTCCTGGGATCGCCCGAGGACAACCAAGTGCGGGCCGTGGTCCAGCTCAACACCAGGCCGAGCCTGATGCTGCTGATCGGCCGCCCCGTCGATCCGCAGATCCTCAGCCACATGGCGCGGACCGAGCGCGCGGTCGCCGAGTACAAGCAGCTCGATGAGAACCGGTCGGGGCTGCAGGTCACCTTCGCGCTGATCTTCGCCCTGGTGGCGCTGCTGGTGCTGTGCGCTGCCGTGCTGATCGGGCTGGTGCTCGCCAACCAGATCGCGCGTCCTGTCGGGCGGCTGATCCTGGCGGCCGAGCGGGTCCGGGCGGGCGACCTTTCGGTGCGGGTGCCGGAGGTGCAGAGCGAGGACGACGTGGCGGGGCTGTCGCGCGCGTTCAACCGCATGACCGGCCAGCTCGCGTCGCAGCGGACGGAGCTGATGGACGCCTACAGCCAGATCGACGAGCGCCGCCGCTTCACCGAGACGGTGCTGGCGGGCGTGTCCGCCGGCGTGATCGGGCTGGATGCGTCCGCCAACGTCGAGCTGCCGAACCGGGCGGCAAGCGAGCTGGTCGGCATGGACCTGATGGCGGCGATCGGCCTGCCGTTGGGCCAGGTGGTGCCGGAGTTCGCGCCCCTGCTGGATCAGGCGGCCGACCAGCCGGAGCGCGCGCGGACCGCGGAGGTGCAGATCGGCCCGGCGTCGCGGCGGCGCACGCTGCTGGTGCGGATCGGCACCGACCTGCATGGCGGGCGGCCCGACGGCTACGTCGTGACCTTCGACGACATCACAGAGCTGCAATCGGCGCAGCGCAAGGCGGCCTGGGCCGATGTCGCCCGGCGCATCGCGCATGAGATCAAGAACCCGCTGACCCCCATCCAGCTTTCGGCCGAGCGGCTGAAACGCCGCTTCACCAAGGAGATCACGTCGGACCCCGAGACCTTCGCGCAGTGCGCCGACACCATCGTGCGCCATGTCGGCGACATCGGCCGCATGGTGGACGAGTTCTCGGCCTTCGCCCGGATGCCGCAGCCGGTGCTGCGGCCGGAGGATGCCGGCCGCATCGCGCGGGAGGCGCTGGTCCTGCAGCGCAGCGCCCGGCCGGAGATCGTCTGGTCCACCGACATCCCAGAGCGTGGCCCGATGACGCTGTGCGACCGCCGCCTGGTCGGCCAGGCGCTGACCAACCTGCTGCAGAACGCGGCCGACGCCGTTGCCATGCGCCCGCGCGGGCCGGGCGAGCCGGCCGGGCACATCGGCCTTTCCGTCCATGCGGAGGGCGGCGTGGCGGCGATCCGCGTGCGCGACGACGGGGTGGGATTTCCGGACGAGGACCGGGAGCGGCTCACCGAGCCGTATGTCACGCATAAGCCGAAGGGTACTGGGCTGGGCCTGGCAATCGTGAAGAAGATCATGGAGGACCATGGCGGCAGCCTCGCGCTGGATGACTGCACCGACGGACCCGGTGCGGTCGCCACGCTGTCCCTACCGCTTTTGGTGGCTGAACCGGTGAAGGCTTAGCAATGGCGAACGAGATCCTGATCGTCGACGACGAACCCGACATCCGCATGCTGATCGAGGGCATCCTTGAGGACGAGGGCTACACGGTTCGGCAGGCCGGCGACTCCGACGCGGCGCTCGCGGCCTTCCGGATGCGCCGCCCGTCGCTGGTGATCCTCGACATCTGGCTGCAAGGGTCGCGGCTCGACGGCCTCGGCATCCTGAAGGCGCTGCTGACGGAGGAGCCGCATGTTCCCGTCGTGATGATCTCCGGCCACGGCACGATCGAGACGGCGGTGGCCGCGATCCAGTTCGGCGCCTACGACTTCATCGAGAAGCCGTTCAAGTCGGACCGCCTGCTGCTGATCATCCGCCGGGCGCTGGAGGCGGCGCGGCTGGCGCAGGAGAACGCCGAGCTTCGGCTGCGCGCCGGGTTCGAGTCGCACCTGACGGGGCACAGCCCGGCCATCTCGGCACTCCGCGCCGCGGTCGAGCGTGTGGCGCCGACCGGCTCCCGCGTGCTGATCAGCGGGCCCGCCGGCTCCGGCAAGGAGGTCGCGGCGCGCATGGTGCACACGCGGTCGCGCCGGGCGGACGGGCCGTTCGTCGCGCTGAACTGCGCCACGCTGAACCCGGCGCGCTTCGAGGAGGAGCTATTCGGCGTGGAGGCCGGCGCCGATCCCATCGCCTCCCCGCGCCGCGCCGGCGTGCTGGAGCGCGCGCATGGCGGCACGCTGCTGCTGGACGAGGTGTCGGACATGCCGCTGGAAACCCAGGGCAAAATCGTGCGCGCGCTTCAGGACCAGACGTTCGAGCGGCTCGGCGGCTCCTTCCGGGTGAAGGTCGATGTCCGCGTGCTCGCCACCACCAACCGGGACCTGCAGGCGGAGATCGGCAACGCGCGGTTCCGCGAGGACCTGTACTACCGCCTCGCCGTCGTGCCGATCCGGATGCCGAGTCTGAAGGAGCGGCGGGAGGACGTGCCGGAACTCGCCCGGCATTTCCTCGAACGCTCCGCCGAGACGTCGGGGATGCCGGGGCGCGAGCTTTCGACCGACGCGCTGACGGCGTTGCAGGCCTATGACTGGCCCGGCAATGTCCGCCAGCTCCGCAACCTCATGGATTGGCTGCTCATCATGGCGCCCGGCACCGCGAGCGACAGCATCCGGGCGGAGATGCTGCCCGCCGAGATCAGCCAGGGCGCCCCGGCGCTGCTGAACTTCGACCCCAGCGCCGACCTGATGGGCCTGCCGCTGCGGGAGGCGCGGGATCTGTTCGAGACGCAGTACCTGCAGGCGCAGCTGCTGCGCTTCGGCGGCAATATCAGCCGCACCGCCGGGTTCGTCGGCATGGAGCGCAGCGCGCTGCACCGCAAGCTGAAGCAACTGGGCGTGAACTCCGACGACCGCGGGGCGGCATGAGCCGCATCGCCTACGTCAACGGGCGCTACACGCCGCAGCGCGACGCCTGCGTGAACGTCGAGGACCGCGGCTACCAGTTCGCCGACGGGATCTACGAGGTCGTGCACCTCTATCGCGGCCGGTTCATCGACAGCGAGCGCCATCTGGCACGGTTGGAGCGCTCCCTGGCCGAGGTTCGCATCGCCATGCCGATGCGCCGGCAGGCCCTGCTGCATGTGCTGACCGAGGTCGCGCGGCGGAACCGGGTGCAGGACGGGTTGCTCTACATGCAGGTGACCCGCGGCGTCGCCCGGCGCGACCACGCCTTCCCCGCCCATGCGGTGAAGCCGGCCCTGGTGGTGACGGTGCGCCGCATCCCGCCCTATCCCACCGACATCGAGCGGTGGACGGCGCGCGCCATCACCCACCCGGACCAGCGCTGGGCGCGGTGCGACATCAAATCGACGGGACTGCTGCCCAACGTGCTGGCCCGGCAGGCCGCGGCCGAGCAGGGAGCGGCCGAGGCCATCCTGATCGACGATGCCGGAATGGTGACGGAGGGGGCCGCGACCAGCTTCTGGATCGTGGACGCCGAGGGCCGGCTGCGCACCCGGCACCTGGACCAGGGCATCCTGCCGGGCTGCACCCGCGGCGCGCTGCTGGCGGTCATGCGGGATGCCGGGATTGACTTCGTGGAGCAGGCCTTCAGCGAGGCCGAGCTGCGCACCGCCCAGGAGGCGTTCCTGACCAGCGCCACCAGCTTCGTGAAGCCCATCGTGGCCATCGACGGGCGGCCGGTCGGCGACGGCCGGGTCGGCACGGTGACACGCAGCCTGTTCGCGCTCTTTGCCCGGCATGTCCACGGCATGTCCAACGCCGCCTGACGGGTTGTTTCGCCGGGCGACGTTGCTAGGATTGGGTGGCCGGCCCATATCCGGGTTTGCGGCGAGGCCCTTGTGGCATCCGGCGTCCCTGCCGGGGTCACACAACAAATAGGACACGAACGTGGCCACTGAGAAATCGCAGAATGTTCAAGACGTCTTCTTGAACCATGTGCGCAAGTCCAAAACTCCCGTGACCGTCTTCCTGGTCAATGGCGTCAAGCTGCAAGGCATCATCACGTGGTTCGACAACTTCTCGGTGCTGCTGCGCCGGGACGGGCACACGCAGCTTGTCTATAAGCACGCGATCAGCACCGTGATGCCGGGCGCGCCGATCCAGCTGTTCGATGCCAGCAAGGTCGAGGCCGGCGCGGCGCAGGAGGCAGGTTCTGGCAGCAGCGTCGGTTGACACGGCCGCCGCGCCGACGCGCGCGGCGGTCGTCCTTCCCTGGGAGAAGCCGTCCCGCCAGGACGCATCCCGCGCGGCGGACGCGCAGTTGGCGGAGGCGGTCGGGCTGGCCGCCTCCATCGGCTTGGTCGTGGTGCATACCAGCATCCCGCCTCTGCGCACCCGGCGCTCCGCGACGCTGCTGGGCCAGGGCCAGGTCGCGACCATTGGCGAGGCGATCCATGCCGAAGAGGTCGCGGTCGCGGTCGTGGATGCGCAGCTCAGCCCGGTGCAGCAGCGCAACCTGGAGCGTGCCTGGGAGTGCAAGGTCATCGACCGCACCGGCCTGATCCTGGACATCTTCGGGGAGCGGGCGCGCACCAAGGAGGGCGCCATGCAGGTCGAGCTGGCGCACCTTGAATACCAGCGCAGCCGGCTCGTGCGCTCCTGGACCCACTTGGAGCGGCAGCGCGGCGGCTTCGGCTTCCTGGGCGGACCCGGCGAGACGCAGATCGAGGCCGACCGGCGCCTGATCGGCGACCGCATCGTGCGGGTGAAGAAGGAGCTGGAGCAGGTGCGGCGCACCCGGGGCCTGCACCGCAGCGCCCGGCAGCGCGTGCCCTATCCCATCGTCGCTCTGGTCGGATACACCAACGCTGGCAAGAGCACGCTGTTCAACACCCTGACCGGGTCCGACGTGCACGCGCAGGACCAGCTCTTCGCCACGCTCGATCCGACCATGCGCGGCATGCGGCTGCCGTCGCACCGCCGGGTCATCCTGTCGGACACCGTGGGCTTCATCAGCGACCTGCCCACCGAGCTGGTGGCGGCGTTCCGGGCGACGCTGGAGGAGGTGAGCGAGGCCGACATCATCCTGCATGTGCGCGATGTCGCCCATCCCGACAGCGCGTCGCAGCGTGCCGACGTGGTCCGCGTGCTCGACGGCATGGTGAAGGACGGCGCGCTCGACGCCGAGTGGCCGTCCCGCACCATCGAGGTGCTGAACAAGGCGGACCTGATGGGCGGCATTGAGGCCGTGCCCGCCCGGGACGGCTGCATCGCCGTCTCGGCGATCACCGGCGACGGCCTGCCCGCGCTGTCCCACGCGATGGACGACCGGATTTCGGCGGGCATGGAGGTGGCCGATTACCACCTGCCGACCTCCGACGGCGCGCGGATGGCGTGGCTGTATGAACATGGCGAGGTGATGGAGCGGCGGGACGAGGAGGACGGCGTCCACATGGTGGTGCGCCTGCTCTCCGCCGACCGGGCGCGGTTCGAGCGCGGGGCGTGAGCGGCGCATGGGACCTGGCCGAGGTCGTGCAGCTGGTCCGCGCCGTTGCCCGCGCCGAGATCATGCCACGCTTCCGCAACCTGGCATCTGGTGATATCCAGGCAAAGTCCGGGCCGCTCGACCTCGTGACGGTGGCTGACGAGCAGGCCGAGCTGCGGCTGGCCACGGGATTGGCCCGCCTGTTTCCCGGTTGCGTCGTGGTGGGAGAGGAGGCCACGTCGCGCGATCCCGCGTTGCTGGCCATGGTTGCGGATGCGGACCTCTGCTTCGTGGTCGATCCCGTGGACGGGACGGCGAACTTCTGCGCCGGTCTGCCGCTGTTCGGCACTATGGTGGCGGTGGTGCGCCGGGGCGCGGTGGTGGGCGCGGTGATCCATGATCCCGTGGGCGACGACACGGCCTCGGCCGAGGCCGGGCAGGGGGCCTGGTTGGAAACCGCGTCGGGGGACCGGACGCCCTTGCACGTGGCCGCGCCGGTGCCGCTGGCCATGATGGCCGGCTCGCTCTCCTGGAAGTACATGCCGGAGCCGCCGCAGTCCCTCGTCTGCCGCAACCTGCCGCGGGTTGGCGCCGCTTGGGACTACCGCTGCGCCGCGCATCAATACCGGATGCTGGCGGCGGGGCACTGCCATTTCAGCATCTATCATCGACTGATGCCGTGGGACCACGCGGCGGGATGGCTGCTGCACCGGGAGGCCGGCGGCTGGGCGGCGCGGCTCGACGGCACGCCGTACAGCCCGGCGCAGACCACCGGCGGCCTGATCTGCGCGCCCGACGAGGCAAGCTGGCACGCGCTCCGGGCGGCGTTGTTCGAGGGCTGAGCTATTCGAGCCGCTTCACGGCGGCCCAATGCGCTTCCATGCTCTCGAGCGTCGCGTCAGCCGGGCTTTGTCCGGCCTCTGCCAGACGCTGCTCGACGGCGTTGAACCGGCGGGCAAACTTCGCATTGGCGGCGCGAAGGCAGGCCTCCGGGTCCAGGTCCAGCTTCCGCGCCAGGTTGGCGACGACGAACAGGATGTCGCCAAGCTCGTCCGCCAGCCGGTCCGGGTCGGCGCCGGGCAGTTCCGCGCGCAACTCCGCGACCTCCTCATCGAGCTTGTCCAGGACCGCCGGTGCGTCCGGCCAGTCGAAGCCGACCCGGCCGGCGCGGCTGGTCAGCTTCGCGGCGCGGGTCAGGGCGGGCAAGCCGGCGGCGACCCCCGCCAGGACTCCCGTTTCGGCGCGGGCCAGGCGCTCCCGGGCCTTCTGATCTTCCCAGCCCTGCGGTTGCGGCGCGCCCGGCTGGGCGGGAAAGATGTGCGGGTGACGCCGGATCATCTTGTCCGTGATGGCGCGGGCCACGTCGGCAAAGTCGAAGGCGCCGGCCTCCTCGGCCATCCGCGCGTGATAGACGACCTGGAACAGCAGGTCGCCGAGTTCGTCAGGCAGCGCCGCCATGTCGCGCCGCGCGATGGCGTCGGCGACCTCGTAGGCCTCCTCGATGGTGTAGGGCGCGATCGTCTCGAAACGTTGCGCCTGGTCCCAGGGGCATCCGGAAACGGGGTCCCGCAGCGCCGCCATCAAGGCGAGCAGGCGGGCGGTCTGCCTCTGCGCCTCATCCGCCACGGGATGCCCTCAGACGGCCTCCGCCAGCCGCACCCCGCAAGCGTCGAACGTCGCGAACAGCCGGGCGGCAGCGTCCCCGCTCAGGCGCAGGTGCGGCGGGCGGATGTTCAGCCAGTCGTCATCCCCGGTGTGGCGGGCGACCAGCGCCTTGAGGCCAGGGATCAGCGCCGCCGACGTCACGGCCCGGCGCAGCGCGGTCAGGACCTCCTGCGCCGCCGCCCCGGCGTCGCTGTCCCAGCCCGCGTGAACCTGCGCGTTCACGGCGGAGGTCACGTTGCTCGCCGCTGAGATCGACCCGGCGCCGCCGATCTGCAGAAGCTGCCGCAGGTGGCCGTCATCGCCGCAATACACCTCGAACCCGTCCTGCGCGAAGTGCTCGACATAGGCGCGGGTGTTGGTGAAGTCGCCGCTGCTGTCCTTGATACCCCGGATGACGCCGGGGTTGGCGTGCAGCAGGCGGCCGACCAGCGGCACCGTGAACGGCACCGCGGATTGCGCGGGGAAGTGATACAGGAACACCCGCGCGCCGCCGCCGGTGCGCTGGATGACTTCGCTGAACCAGGCGAACAGGCCGTCCTCACTGGGGTTCTTGTAGAAGAACGGCGGCAGGACGAGGACGCCGGGGCAGCCGAGATCGGCCGCGTGCCGGGCCAGCAGCACCGTGTCGGTCAGGGCCGGCACGCCGACGCCGGGCAGCAGGCGCGCCGGCGGGATGCCGCGCTCGACCAGGCCCTCCAGCACCGCGATGCGTTCCGACACGCCGAGCGAGTTGGCCTCTCCCGTCGTGCCCAGGACGGCCAGCCCGGTGCAGCCCTGGGCCAGCAGCCAGCGGCAATGGGCGGCCATGCGGTCCACGTCGATCGACAGGTCCGCGCGCATTGCCGTCAGCACAGCCGCGTTCACGCCGCCATAGAGTGCGTCCTGCATCATGGTTCCGACCTCTGCTTGATGCGTCGCGGCACGCGGGGCGACCGCCCGGGCCAGTCCACGACATGATGTTCGAGCGGCCCGGCCCGACGCTCGTTCACGATCCGGCCGCGCACCGAGACCCCGGCCGTGTGCACGGTCGCCGGGTCGCCGGACACGAGGGGGTGCCACCACGCCAGCGTCCTGCCCTCCGCCAGGCGGCGATAGGCGCAGGACGGCGGCAGCCAGTCGATGCCGTCCAGCGAGGCGGGGGTCAGCGCGACGCAATCGGGCACCTTCATTTGCCGGGTCTCATACTGGCTGCATCGGCAGGTTTCGCCGTCCAGCAGGCGGCAGGACACGTTGGTGAACGAAAGCTCCTCCGTCTCCTCATCCCGCAGCTTGTGCAGGCAGCAGCGGCCGCAGCCGTCGCAGAGCGATTCCCACTCCGCCGCCGTCATGCGGTCGAGCGGCGTCGTTGTCCAGAATGGCCGGTCCATAGGGCGCAGCTTAAGCCTGGCCGGTCGGATCGAAAAGGGCTACCGGCGCGGCGCGCCCAGCGGCTGCTGCTGGATCGGCGCGGACCGGGGCAGGGGCTGCAGCGGCACGGGCGCCGGCAGGGCCGGAGGG
>CAHJXG010000508.1 GCA_903644035.1 Rhodospirillales bacterium | reverse complement strand
CCAACTTCGTGATCTCGTTCCTGATGGTCTCGGCGCTGTTCGCGGCGATCTATAAGATCCTACCGGACCGCCAGCTGCGTTGGAAGGACGTGGCGGTGGGCGCGTTCGCGACCGCGTTCCTGTTCACCGTCGGCAAGACGCTGATCGGGCTTTACATCGGCAGCAGCTCGGTCGCGAGCAGCTACGGCGCCGCGGGCGCCTTGGTGATCGTGCTGCTGTGGATCTACTACTCGTCGCAGATTTTCCTGCTGGGGGCGGAGTTCACCAAGGTCTGGGCAAGCCACCACGGCAGCGCCGAGGCGTTCGCCGCGCGCGCGGAGGCGGCGGGTGCCGCACCCCCCGTACCGCCGCCGACCCCGGTGCAGGCGGTGATCGCGCATTCGGCCGCGCGCCGGGTGCCTATCGGGCTGTTCGACATCGCGGCTTTGGGCACGCTGCTGCTGGTGGCATTGCGGGGGCCGCGGCGCTGACGTGAGCGGCCGGTTCGCGGCCTAGGAGACGGCTGCTTGCTCCACCGCGTCCGGATAAAGGAATGCGAACATGTTTTCCCCACGGGACAGATATTCGCGCTTGCGGCGGACCAGGGTGGAGAAGAAGGCGTGGCCGGTGCCCTGCCAGGTCCCAAGCCAATGCCAGAGATTGTCGTGCGACTCAAAGATCAGTAAGGGGACGTCGTCCACCCATTCGTTGTTGCTTCGCAACACGTCGGTCTCGGCGCCTTCGATGTCGATCTTGACGATGACGGGCCGGAGCCTCTCGTCTGCGGCCAGCAGCTCGGGAACCGTGACGCTGGGAAGCTGGATGCCGCCATCCGGTCTCTCCGCAACCCGGCAGCCCCAGCCGGTTCCATGGGCGTCGACCGGTGACAAAGCGGTGGGGGTATCCCATAGGCCCGCGTTGAACAGCCGGATGTTCGGGAACTCCTCGGCGTTCTTCTTCAGCGTGGCGAAGTTGCCCAGGTCCGGCTCGACAGCAAACACCTGGCAGTCTGGGAAGTTGACCGCGAACCACAGCGTCGAGGCGCCGATGTTCGCCCCGGCGTCGATGATAAGCGGCACGTTCCCCTCACGGCGGATGCGCTGGCAGAGATCAAGGATGTGCAGCTTGTACGGCTGGAAGCGGCTCAGGTCGTAGTCCCTGTCCAGAAATATTTGGACAATGACCTCAGCGTCGCTGCCACTTGGCCTGATCCAGAGAGCAGATGAGAACCCCCTGGGTTGGACCCGCATGGTGAAGTCGCGCCGCTGTCTCGAGTACACCTTCATGGCGTAAATCTTGAGTACTGACAATATTCCTAAAAGACGTGTTAGTTGAATGGATTGCTTGCTTATTGTCTTTAGACGTTTCATCCCCGCAACTCCGCCTGGCATGCAACCGTTTTACGGCTGAATGCCAGCTAGCATAGTTTAGTATCTTTTATAGGGTAAGAATTTCCCCGACATCGTCATCTTCACCCGGTCGCCCTTCTGGTCCGGCTGCCGTTCCATGGTCATGTCGAAGTCGATGGCGCTCATAATGCCGTCGCCGAACTCCTCGTGGATCATCTCCTTCCACGTCGTGCCATACACCGACACCAACTCGTAGAACCGGTAGATCAGCGGGTCCGTCGGCACGGCAGTGGGGAGCGAGCCGCGGTATGGCGCCTCCGCCAGCAGCGCCGCTTCCTCGTCCGACAGGCCGAACAGGGTCGCGGTCTTCTCGGCCGTTTCTGGCGTCATGCTCATCTGGCCCAGGCATGCCGCGCAGGTCCAGACGGGGGCGTAGCCGAGCTTCCCCGCAACCTCCGCCCAGGTCCAGCCCTTCTGCTTCTTGATACCCCGGATCTTCAGGCCCAGGGCGGTCTTGGCGTCGTTCAATTGATGGTCTCCTTGATGGCGAGGTCAGCTGGACGGACCTCCGGCACCCGGCGGCCGTCCCAGCCCTCCGGCCGTGCGCCGGCCAGGGTGCGGGAGCGGGTCACCAGGAAGTCCACGATGTGGTTGCGCAGCGCGTAATGGCCCGGCGTCCGGTGGATGGTCTGCCGGTCGCGCGGGCGGGGCAGGGTGTTGACCACGACCTCCGCCACCCGGGCGTCGGGGCCGTTGGTTATCAGCAGGATGCGGTCGGCCAGCAGGATCGCCTCGTCCACGTCATGCGTGATCATGAACGCGGTCTGCCCGGCGTCGGAAACGAGCCGGAGCACCTCGTCCTGCAGCGTGCCGCGGGTCAGCGCGTCGAGCGCGCTGAACGGCTCGTCCATCAACAGCAGCGACGGCTCGATGGCAAGCGCGCGGGCGATGCCGACCCGCTGCTTCATGCCGCCCGACAGCTCCGCGGGCTTGCGCCCCGCCGCGTCCGACAGGCCCACGAGGTCCAGCACCCGGCGCGCGTGGTCCTGCACCCGGCCGCGCGGCCAGTCCCGGTGCCGGCTGCGCACGGCGAAGGCGACGTTGCCCAGCGCCGAGAGCCAGGGCAGCAGCGCGTGCGACTGGAAGATGACGGCACGGTCGAGCGCCGGACCGGACACCTGCCGCCCGTCTATCACGATGGTGCCGGCGTCCGGCGCTTCGAGCCCGGCCAGGATGTTGAGGATCGTGGTCTTGCCGCAGCCGGAGTGGCCGATCAGCGCCACGAATTCGCCACGCTCGACGCCGAACCACACGTCGCGGAACACCGGGCGGCCACCGTATCGCCGGGCGATGCCCTCGACGCTGAGCCAGGCGCGCGCCACGGCGCTACTCCCGCCACGCGACGGCCCGGGCGGCGCGGCCGAGCAGCTGATCGAGCGCCATGCCCACCAGGCCGATCACCAGGATCGCCACCACGATGTCGGCGATGGCGAGGTTGTTCCACTGGTTCCAGACGAAGTAGCCGATGCCGGTGCCGCCCACCAGCATCTCGGCCGCGACGATCACCAGCCAGGCGATGCCGATGCTGATGCGGGCGCCCGTCATGATGGTGGGCGCGGCGGCGGGCAGGATCACGGTGAACGCGGTGCGCCACGGTCCGGCCTCCAGCGTGCGGGCCACGTTCAGCCACTCCCGCCGCACGGAGGCGACGCCGAACGAGGTGTTGAGCAGCATCGGCCAGATCGCGCAGATGAAGATGACGAAGATGGCCGAGATGCCGCTGTCCCGGATCGTGTAGAGCGCGAGCGGCATCCAGGCGAGCGGGCTGACGGGCCGCAGCACCTGGATGATCGGGTCGAGCGCGCCGTGCACCACGGGACTCATGCCGACCAGGAAGCCGAGCGGGATGGCGACGAGCGCCGCCAGGCCAAACCCCGTCAGCACCCGCAGCAGCGACCAGCCGAGCTGGATGCCGAGGCCCTGGTCGTTGGCGCCATGGATGTAGAACGGGTCCTGCAGGTGATGCCATGCGCGCGCCGCGATGTCGGACGGCCGCGGCATGGGCGTCTGCTGCCCCTGCTGCGCCGAGGCGCCGAGCAGCTTGGCGTATTCGGGGTCGAGCGCCGGGCCGGTGGCGGCGGCGGGCGTCGCGGCGATCTGCCAGCCACCCAGCAGCACCGCAAGGATCAGCAGCAGCAGAAGCATCGAGCGGATGCGGAGCGCCATCAGGCCCGGCGCAGCGGGAAGCTCGCGACGTAGCCGTCAGGGTCGGCCGGGTCAAAGGTCTTGCCCATGATGCTGTGCGCCCGGTAGGCGCTGGCGGGCGGCGCCATGCCGAGGTCGCGCATCTTCGCCCCGGCGTCGGTCGCGAGGTAGACCTGCTCCGCCACGTCGCGCCAGCTGATGTCGCCGCGGACCTGCCCCCAGCGCTTCATCTGCGTCATGATCCACAGCGCCATGCTCTGGTAGGGGAACGGCTCGAAGCTCACCCGGTCCGGCTGCCGCTTCACGTTGCCGAGGCCGTCGGCGTAGGTGCCGGTCAGCGCCTGCTCCACCACCGTCGTCGGCTGGTTCAGGTAGTTCTGCCCGGCGACGACGCCCGCGATCTCCTTGCGGTTCTCCGCCTTGTTGGCATGGGCCGTCGCCTCGATCACCGAGCGCAGCAGCGCCTGATAGGTGTTCGGCGCCTCCGTCACCATCCGGCGCGGCACCGCGAAGGCGCAGCAGGGATGGCCGTCCCACAGCTCGCGGGTCAGCAGGTGGATGAAGCCCACGCCGTCATACACCGCGCGCTGGTTGAACGGGTCCGGCCCCAGGAAGCCGTCGATGTTCTCCGCCCGCAGGTTGGCCACCATCTCCGGCGGCGGTATGACGCGGAGCTGCACGTCGCGGTCGGGATCAAGCCCGGCCTCCGCCAGGTAGTAGCGCAGCAGATAGGCGTGCATCGAGTAATCGAAGGGAATGCCGAGCTTGAACCCGCGCCAGTCCCGGGGATCGCGCCGTTCCTTGTGCTTGTTCGCCAGCACGATGGCCTGGCCATTGATGTTCTCGATGGCGGCGACGCTCCACGGGATCGGGTTCGACCCGGCGCCCATCGAGATCGCCAGCGGCATCGGGCTGAGCATGTGGGAGGCGTCGTACTCGCCGTTCAGCGACTTGTCGCGGATCACCGCCCAGCCGGCCGTGCGCACGACCTCCACGTTCAGGCCGTTGCGGGCGTAGAAGCCCATCGGCGCCGCCATGATGATCGGGGTCGCGCAGGTGATGCCGATGAAGCCGACCTTGAGGTCCTTCTTCTCCGGGGCGCCCGCGGGCTGCGCCACGGCCTGCGCCACGGCCTGCGCCATGGCGTCCTGCGCCCGGAAGACCGGCAGCACCTGGTCCATGGCCGCCGCCACGACGCCCGCGCCCAAGGCACGGATGACGCGCCGCCGCCCGGCCTCGCCGCCGAACGCCGCCCGCTCGGCCGCCACCCGGACGGCGGCAACGCCGAGCGCCTCTGGCGCGTCGCAATTCAGGTGCGTGCCGCCGCAGCGGCAAGCCATGGGGTGGGTCATCGGCGCGTGCTATCCCGTTCAGTCGCGGGATGCAGAGCAAACGATATGCCAGGGCATTCAGGCAGGCAGCTAAAATCGCACTGACCGGTCGGTCGGTTACTTTATGGTCATATGACAAAAAGACGGGCGACCGCCACCAGGAGCCGCGTCATCGAAGAAGGTCCGAGACGCTGCAACGCCGGCGTGTTTTACTCGGGGCGCTTTGGTCGATGGTCTGATGGCGAGGTTGCGTTGAAGTTTGTCGAGACGGCCACGCTGCGGATCGCCTATGAGGAGGCCGGGCCGCCCGATGGCGCCCCCGTCGTGCTGCTGCACGGATTCCCCTACGACATTCGGGCGCTCGACGGCACGGCTGCGGCGCTGGCGCAGGCGGGGTGCCGGGTGATCGTGCCCTATCTGCGCGGTTTTGGTCCGACGCAATTCCTGTCGGAGGCGACGCCGCGCTCCGGCGAGCAGGCGGCGCTGGGGGCGGACCTGCTGGGGCTGCTGGACGCGCTGGCGCTGGGGCCGGCGGTGCTGGCGGGCTATGACTGGGGCGGACGCGCGGCCTGCATCGTCGCGGCGCTGTGGCCGGAGTGGGCGCGCGGCCTGATGTCGGTTGGCGGCTACAACATCCAGGACATCGCCGCCTCGGTCGTGCCGGCGGCACCGGAGCAGGAGCATCGGCTCTGGTACCAGTACTACCTGCATGGGGAGCGTGGCCGGGCTGGGCTTGCGGCGAACCGCCGGGCGTTCTGCCGGCTGCTGTGGCGGCTGTGGTCGCCGAGCTGGGCGTTCGACGACGCAACGTTCGAGCGGAGCGCGGCCTCGTTCGACAACCCGGATTTCGTCGATGTCGTCGTGCACTCCTACCGGCACCGCTTCGGCTATGCCCCTGGCGACCCGGCGCTGGCCGGGATTGAGCAGCGGCTGGCGCAGCGCCCCGCCATCGCCGTGCCGACGGTGGTGCTGCATGGCAACGACGACGGCGTGGCGCCGGCGTCCGAGTCGGAAGCAGACCGGCGCCATTTCACCGGTTCCTACACGCGCCAAGTCGTGCCGGGCACCGGGCACAACCTGCCGCAGGAGGCGCCGGGTTCGTTCGCGCTGGCGGTGCTGGGCCTGCTGAACGGCGGATAGTCAGGCGGCGGCCGCGCCGATGAACCGTCAGATCGGATGGACAGCAGGCTCCGGACGCCGTAGGCCATGGGAACGGGAGGCCCCGCGGTCAGACGGCGCCATGCCCGCGGGTAGGAGGGAACACATGCCATTCGACGGCACGGACTTTCCGAAGCGGGACGAGCCGCCCGGCCGCGGGCCGGACGACAACGCCGTGACCGTGATCATCATCCTCCTGGCGTTCTGCCTGCTGGCGATGCCGATCTCCCTGGCCGGCTTCGTTGACATCGTCCGCTACCTGCGAAGCCCCTGACGCCCGGCCTCAGGCCTCGCACCCCTCCGCCCGAAGCAGGTCCAGCACCGCCCCGGCCGGCACGTCCGAGCTGGTGAACGCCTGCCCGATCCCGTGGGCCAGCACGAAGTGCAGCGCGCCGTCGCGCATCTTCTTGTCGCGGCGCATATGGGAGACCAGACGCGTGGCCGAGAAGCGGCGGTTCAGCATCCCGATCTCGTTCGGCAGGCCCACGGCGGCGAGGTGGTCGGCCACCCGCGCCGCGTCGCCCGGCGTGCACAGGCCAAGCTCCGCCGACAGCCGGAACGCCAACCCCAGGCCAATCGCCACCGCCTCCCCGTGCAGCAGCGCGCCGCCATAGCCGACCTCGGCCTCCAGCGCGTGGCCGAAGGTGTGGCCGAGGTTCAGGAGAGCGCGGCCATCCGCCGGGCGCTCCTCGCGCTCGTCGTCGCCCACGACCGCGGCCTTGAAGGCGCAGGCGCGCAGGATCGCCTCGGCCTGGATGTCGCGGTCGCCATGGGCCAGCGCCACGCCGTGCTCCTCGCACCACGCGAAGAACGCGGCGTCGCCGATCAGCCCGGCCTTCACCACCTCCGCATAGCCCGCCCGCAGCTCGCGGCCGTTGAGCGTGCCGAGCGTCCCGGTGTCGGCCAGCACCAGGCGCGGCTGATGGAAGGCGCCGACCAGGTTCTTGCCGTGCGACGTGTTGATCCCGGTCTTGCCGCCGA
>CAHJXG010000507.1 GCA_903644035.1 Rhodospirillales bacterium | reverse complement strand
CGCCGATCACCACGGTGCGGAACGCCGCCTGCCGGTCGGCGCCGAGCCGTTGCGCCATGAGGCCGATGGCCCCCACCGACTCGGGGCTGAACCCCTCGTTCGGCGGCAGCACCACGGCGACGAGCCGGGGGTCCGCAGAGCCCTCTGCCGGGCCGTCGAGGCTCACGGCGGCTTAGGCGCGCGGCGCCAGCTTGGGCCGGGGCAGCGGCCCCTCGTCCCGCAGGCCATGCCAGGACAGCACCGTCTCCGTCAGGAACGCCATGAGCGCGCCGATGGTGCACGCCACGGCGGCGCCGAACATGAGGAACAGCGCCCAGGCCACGGCCGCGTTGCGCAGCGCGCCCACGAACAGGGTGAGCGTGGCGACCGCGGTCGCGCCGCCGCCGATGGCGCCCAGGGCCACGGCGACATCGAGCGCGAACGTCCGGCGGCGCAGCCGGTGCAGGTGGCTCCGCAGCGTCGCGGCGTCGGGACGGCCGGGCTGGGTCAGCAGCAGCTCCTCCGCGTGTTCCATATGGTCGGTGACGCGGGCCAGGCGGGCGGAGAACACGTTGAGCAAGGTGCCGACCCCTGAAAGCAGGAACACCGGCGTCAGCGCGACCTGGATGACGTGGGCCACGCTTTCCAGGGGCACCCCCATGGCGAGGTCGGGCATGAAATCAGGACGGCTCACGGACGCGCATGGCCACACCATGCCCCACGCGGGCCGCCGGGGCTAGGCGGCCATCCCGCCAGCCTTCACCCCGCCGCCATGGGGTTGGACAGTGCCGGCGCTACCCCTGCCCTTCCATGCCGATCCGCTTCCCGGCCGCGTGCCCGGCATCGAACGCGACGGCGTTCACCAGCGGCATCGCCGGGTTCCGGGACCGGAGGCGCAGGCCAAGCTTCGCCATCTCCGCATCGACGACCCCGGCCTTTGCCAGCACCAGGTCCCGGCCGGACGGCGGGCGCAGCGCCGCCTCCCGCTCCGTCCGCATCGCCGCGAGCTTCGCCTGGATGCCGTGCGACAGGCCGAGCACGAAGGAGGTGTGCAGCGCCCGCCGCCGTCCGCCGCGGCCCCGCAGGTACTCCGGCCCGGCGCGGAACCGGTTGGCCTCGGTCTCAAAGGCCTGGGCGATCAGCGGCATGAGGGTGGCGGCCCCCTGCACGTCCGCCGGCAGGCCGAAGAACACCTGGGCCAGGCGGCCGTCCGCGTCGGTCTCGTACCAGAACCGGCAGTCGAAGAACGCCGCCACCGCCGGGGCGCACTCGTCGAGCGGCCCGATCCGGCTCCGGCCCGTCGGCAGGGCCAGGCGCTCGCAAGGCTGCGCCTGCAATTCGAGGTCGGACAGCGACAGGCCGTGCCGGTCCAGCAGCGCCGCCACCTTTGCGGCCGCCGCCATCGCCTCCGGCTCGGTGCAGCCGCGGTCGGTCGTCTTGCTGCGCAGGGCCTCGATGCGGGCCAGCAGCGCCGCGGCGTCGGCGCCCATCGTGGCCTACTCGGGCAGCGGGATGAACTCGGCGTCGCCCGCCACCCGGTCGAAGCGCCCGGCGCGCCAGTCGGCCTTCGCCTGCTCGATCCGCTCGCGCCGGCTGGAGACGAGGTTCCACCAGACGTGGCGCGGCCCGTCCATCGGCTCGCCGCCCAGCACCAGCACCCGAGCGGCGGTCTGCGCGCGCAGCGTGATGGGATCGCCGGGCCTCAGCACCAGCAGGCGTCCGGCGCCGTAGGTCTCGGGGCCGACCTGCACCGACCCTTCCAGCACGTAGGCGGCGCGCTCGATGTGCTCCGCCCCGACCGGCAGGCTGGCGCCCTCCTCCAGCGCCGCGTCGGCATAGAACATGTCGGAGAACGTCTTCACCGGGGAGCGCACGCCGAACATCTCGCCGGCGATCACCCGGACATGCTTGCCCTCCCCCGACACCTCCGGCAGCGCGTCGCGGCCGACATGGACGAAGTCCGGCGCCGTCTCCTCATGCGCCTGCGGCAGCGCGACCCAGGTCTGGATGCCATAGAGCCGCTTCTCCACGGGGCGCAGCTCCGCCGCCGTGCGCTCCGAATGCACGATGCCGCGGCCGGCGGTCATCCAGTTCACGGCGCCGGGCTGGATCGCCTGCACGGTGCCGAGGCTGTCCCGGTGCATGATCTCACCGTCCAGCAGATAGGTGACGGTCGCCAGCCCGATATGCGGGTGCGGGCGCACGTCGAGGCCGCGCCCGGCGTCGAACACCGCCGGCCCCATGTGGTCGAAGAACACGAAGGGGCCGACCATCTGCCGCTCCTTCGACGGCAGCGCGCGCCGCACCTCGAACCCGCCGAGGTCACGCGCGCCCGGCACGATGACGGTCTCCACCAGGGGGCCGTCCGGCCCCAGCATCGGCTCCGCGTCGTCTCCGGCCAGGCGGCTCATGGCGTGTGTCCTTCGTGCTGCGACAGGTGAGGATATGGTGCGCCCGTCAGGGCGGCGCCAGGAAGGCGCCGAACGCCCGCGGGCTTTCGCCCACCTTGATCTTGCGCAGCACCCTGCCGGCGGCCACGTCGACCTCCGCCAGCCGGTTGTCCATCCAGACCGCCACGTAGGCGCGCGCGCCGTCGGCGGACATCGCGATGCCCTCGGGGTAGTCGCCCACGGCGATGTCGGGCAAGGGCGCGAAGCTGCCGTCGAACACCGAGAGTGTGCCGCCATGCTGGTTGGTCACCAGGATGCGCGACCCGTCCGGCGTCACCGCGACGGCGTAGGGGAAGTCGCCGACCTTGAGCCGCCGCGTCTCGGCCAGGGTGCCCGTGTCCACCACCGACACGTCGCCCGACTGCACGTTGGCGACGAAGACTTGGCCGCCCTGCAGCGTCACCCCGAATGGCGCATGGCCGACCGGCACCGTCGCCAGCGTCTCAAGCGTGCCGAGGTCGATGACCGACAGCGTGTCGCTCTCGCGGTTGGCGACATAGAGCCGCGTGCCCGCCGGGTCGATGGCGAGGCCGGAGGGCGACTGGCCGACCTTGACCGCGCCCGCGCTGGGCTGCCCGGCCGCGTCCAGCACGGCCACGGTGTCGCCGTACCAGTCGGCCACGAACACCCGCCCGTCCCGTGGGCTCACGGCGATGCC
>CAHJXG010000506.1 GCA_903644035.1 Rhodospirillales bacterium | reverse complement strand
CGCTCGGCCAGGGCGGCGGCGCGGGCGACCACGAGCCGGGCGACGAGCCGCGCCGGCCGCAGGCGGCGGCCGTGCAGCAGCAGTTCCAGTTCGACGACTTCGCCCGGGCGATCCTGGCGCGGATCGTCAAGAAGTGCGGCACCCGGACCTACTGGGAGCAGTGGGCGCGCGATGTGGCGCGCATCGCCGAGGTGCATATCACCCGCATCAAGGTCGCGGTCGGGATCGCCGGCAGCGAGGAGGAGGAAGCGTTCGACCGCTTTCTGGCCGAGATCCGCGGCGACCTCAACGACGCGATCACGTCCGAGGAGGCGGTCGAGATGCTGGCCCAGCACCTCATTACCCGCCCGGTGTTCGAGGCGCTGTTCGAGGGCTACAGCTTCGCTGCCAACAACCCGGTCAGCCGCGCCCTCCAGGGCGTACTCGACGTGCTCGACCGCCAACATTTGGAGAAGGAGGCGCAGGCGCTCCGAAGCTTCTACGACAGCGTGAGGACCCGTGCGGTGGGCATTGAGGACGCGGTCGGAAAGCAGAAGATCGTCGTCGAACTCTACGACACGTTCTTCAGCTCCGCCTTCCCGAAGCTCCGCGACCGGCTGGGCATCGTCTATACGCCGGTGGAGATCGTGGACTTCATCATCCGCTCGGTGGACGAGCTGCTGCGCAGCGAGTTCGGCCAGACGCTCGGCAGCCGGGGCGTCCACATCATCGACCCCTTCGTCGGCACCGGGACCTTCATCACCCGCCTGCTGCAATCCGGGCTGATCAGCCCGGAGGAACTGGCGCACAAATACCGGCACGAGATCCACGCCAACGAGATCGTGCTGCTCGCCTATTACATCGCCGCCATCAACATTGAGGCGGTGTACCACGCGCTGGCCGGCGGCGAGTACGTGCCGTTCGAGGGCATTTGCCTCACCGACACCTTCCAGCTTTACGAGCAGGACCGCGACCTGATGAGCGGGCTGATGGCGGACAACGGCGCCCGCCGCACGCGGCAAAGGAAACAGCCGATCCGCGTCACCTTCGGCAACCCGCCATACTCGGCGGGGCAGGGCAGCGCGAACGACAACGCCGCCAACGTCGATTACCCGAAGCTGAACCAGCGCATCGCCGACACCTACGCGGCGGCGAGCAGCGCCACCAACAAGAACGGGCTATATAACAGCTACATACAGGCGCTCCGGTGGGCCAGCGACCGCGTTGGGGAGCATGGCATCATCGGGTTCGTAACCAACGGCGGCTGGGTGGACGGCAACGCGGCCGATGGTATCCGACTGTGCTTTGCCCAGGAGTTCTCAAGCATCCACGTTTTCCACTTGAGAGGTGATGCACGGACGCTTGGTGAGCGTCGCCGAAAAGAAAAGGACAACGTTTTCGGCCAAGGTACCCGCGCTTCGGTGGCAGTCACGCTGCTGGTCAAGAACCCTGATGCAGTCCAGCAGGGCGTGATCCGCTTCCACGACATTGGCGATTACCTGGACCGGGACGAGAAGCTGGCCATCGTCAGCCGCTTCGGCAGCATCGGCGGCATCGAACAGGAAAGAAAATGGCAGACGATCACGCCCGACATGCACGGCGACTGGTTGGGCCAGCGCGACGCCAGCTTTGGGGCATTCATGCCGCTCGGCGCCAAGGGCGGGGCCGCTCAAGTCACACTCTTCGAGAACTACTCCAGCGGCGTCAAAACGCAACGCGATGCTTGGTGCTTCAATCCAAGCCGGGAAGACTTGGGCTCGAACATGGAAGTCATGATCGACGCCTACAATGGCGAGTTGGAACGCTTGAATGCGGCTTACCCCTACGCTGACCGCCGGGCACGGGGCGACCTGGCCGACGATTTCGTTGACACTGACCCGAAACGCATAAGCTGGACCCGCGCGCTCAAGGCCGACCTCGCCAGGGGCAAGTCTCTTGCTTTCAGTGACGCTCGCCTGACACCAAGCCTATACCGGCCCTTCACGCGACAGTGGCTCTACTACGACCGCCGTCTCAACGAGATGGTTTACCAGATGCCACGCATCTTCCCCATGGACGGCCCTAGCAAAGAAAACCGACTGATCACGATCAAGCAGCGCTCGCCGGCTGGTAGCCAATTCGCTTTGATGATCAGCTCGATACCAGAACTTCAGACCGATGGCGGGACCCAATGCTTCCCACGGTGGATTTACGAAAAAACGGGTGATGAACCCGCGAACGGATTTGCTTTCGGGAGCGAAGACCCGGCGGCAGGAGCTGGCGTGCTTCAGCGCCGCGACGCCATTACCGATGCCGGCCTGCTCCATTTCCAAGCAGCATACCCCGGAGAGGAGATCACCAAGGATGACCTGTTCGACTACGTGTACGGCCTTCTGCACTCGTCGGACTACCGGGAACGCTTCGCCGACAACCTGAGCAAAGAGCTGCCCCGCATCCCCGCTGTGAAACGGGCGGAGGACTTCTGGGCCTTCGTCAGCGCAGGGCAGGAGCTTGCGGATTTCCATTGCGGCTTTGAGAACGTGGAACCGTATCCCGTTACCGTCGCGCAAGGGGACTTGCGGCTGGCGCACATCGCCGACCCGGTGCGGTTCTACCGCGTCGAGAAGATGAGGTTCGGGGGCAAGCACGACCGCACAACCGTCATCTACAACCGCAACATCACCATCACCGGCATCCCGGCGCACGCCTACGACTACGTTGTAAACGGGAAGCCGGCGCTGGTCTGGGTCATGGAGCGCCAAGGCATCAAAACCGACAAGGACAGCGGCATCGTGTCGGACGCCAATGCCTTTGCCAATGAGACGATGGAAGACCCGGCATACCCCTTCAAGCTGTTCTGCCAGGTGATCACCGTCAGCCTTCGCACCATGGAGATCGTGCGCTCGCTTCCGCCGCTCGATATCATGTCCAATGCTGACGTGCACGAACCTGATGCGGTCGAAACCATCCTCAAAGCCGCAGAGTGACAGCGCGTGATGCCTTGCCGGCAGAGTGGGACCTGGGATGATTATTGACCCGCTCCTGACCGGCGTGCCCCTGCTTGTCGGCCCGGCAGGGTCCCAAGCGCTGGAGCGCGTGCCGTTGACGCTACAGGGCACGGGCGAGTTCGACGAGGCCTGGCTGCAGCGCCTTATCCACGACCACCCCGCTTGCCTGCCCATCGCGGACATCGAGCCGGGGCTGGACCCCTTTGCCGCCATCTGCCGGGAAATGCCCACTCCGAAGGGCTACCTGGACAACCTGCTCATGACCGGGGCGGGCGACATTGCCATTGTGGAAACCAAGCTGTTCCGCAATCCCGAGGCACGGCGCAAGGTGCTGGCGCAGGCGCTGGACTACGCGACATGCCTGTTCGGCATGACCTACGAGGCGTTTGAGCGGGCGGCCCTGTGCGGCACGTTCGCGCCCGGGCCGAAGCCGGCGTCGCTTTATGCCGCGCTGCCGGAGGCGGAGAAGTTGGGCGAGGCGGCCTTTGTTGATGCCGTGACCCGGAAACTGCGTTGCGGCCGTGCCCTCGTCCTGATCGCCGGCGATGGCATTCGCAGCGACGTGGAAAGCCTGCTGGACGGGCTGCACGCCCACGCCCGGTTCGGCTTCACGCTGGCACTGGTCGAACTGGGGGTGTTCCAGATGCCGGAGGAGGGCCATTACCTGGTGCGCCCGCGCACGCTGGCCAAGACGGCCATCGTGCAGCGCACGGTTGTCGAGATCACCGGCACGGGTGCTGCCGTAAAAGAGGTGCGGCCGGTCGTTCCCGAAACGCTCAGCACCGACGCCTACTGGCAGGCGCTGGAAGCTAAGATGCCAGGCGCGCGCGCCGCGCTGGAAGCGCTGATCGCGGCGGTGGAGCCGTTGGGGGTGTATCCAGAGTTCCTGAAATCACTGAACCTGAAGTGGCAGCGGTCAGACCACAAGCCGGTGAACTTGGGTTACATTTTCAAAAACGTGTCCCTGTGGGTGGACGCGGCTGCCTGGAACGCGCCCAAGGACTTGGCCAAGAGATACGTGGAGGACCTCGCCGCGGCGTTCGGATGCGATACCCACGCCTTGCCGAACGGCAATGGGTGGAGCCTCTACAAGGACAGCAAACCGCTGCGCCTCGGCGCGGTGCTCGACCGCCTTGACCGGTGGCCGCCCATTATGCGCGGCTTCATCACTGCCATTCAGCAAAGCGATGCCAAGGCGAGCTAGGCCAGCCTTGGCGTCGCAGTCGGCCTTGCCATGCCCTCCCCCAATCACCTCTGCTCGCGGGCTGGCAGTTTCCAGGAGTGTGGCGTGCGCCTTGTCAGCCCGAGGGCCTGAGCCGTCTTCCTGGTCCCGTCGCCGTGGACCACGCGGGCTGCCACATGACACGTCATGGCGCCGGCTGGCGCAGCACGGCGCAGGCACGGTCGTGCCATCCCGGCAGGTAGGTGTCGAAGCGCGACATGCGCTTGGCCACGCGCGGGTGCTGCCCGACCCAGCGCACCAGGCCGGCCCAGGCTCGCGAGCCGTAGAACGCCTGGGCCGCGCTCTCCGGCCGGTTCTGCTCATCGATGGGCAGCAGCCCGAACTCTGCGCGCATCCGACGCACCTGCTCCGCCGTGAAGCCGTCCAGATGCACCCTGGCCTCGAACTGGTAATTGACGATGTACCAGTCCCAGGGTCCGGGACCCTTGCCAAAGTGCGATGGGACGAACCGGCGCAACCCCGACACCACCAAGGCCACCCCTCCAGCATACGCGCCCTCGCGGGTTGTGTGGCCCACGATGGCGGGACCGTCCGCCGTCACCACGCTGTTGAAGCTGAAGCCGCCCACGACGGCCTGGTGAAAGGCATCGTTTGTCATGGCATACCTCGCGTTCCACTCCGTTCCAGGATTGCACGTTAGCGTCGCGTGTGCTGCGCCGGAGGCAAGATCGCGAGGATCGCGATGACGGTGCCAGGCAGGACGCTCACGTCACTCCCGGCGCAGGCCCACCACGGTATCTGCCCAAACTTCAACGTCTGGGCAAACGCGGCTACCCACTCGTCACACGCTTGCCGGGCCGCAAGCGCGTTACCTTGCATGGCGCCGCGGGCGCCGACTGCCATCCGGCGATGCTTCTTGCGCAGATCCGCGCATGGGCGTTGTCGGTGATGCCCGGAAAGCGACGCCGCAGTTCGACTGCGGCCGACAGTTCGCCTCCTTGGTCGAAGGCGGCACGGATCGCGGCGGCGTCGGCTTCAGTTACGGCAAACATGCTGGAAACATGAGGCTTGTGCCCTATGGCTGGCAAGCGCGGCGTGCGTCACAGCAAGCGCAAGGCCAGGGTGCTCACTCCGGTCAAGGTCCAGTGCTCGCCATCCTTCCCATTCTCTCATGCTTGCTCCCGAGAGGGGGACGCGCGTGGGTTCGGGTGGCTCTGCGGCAGCATGTACAGCAAGGACACTAAAACTCTATGGCTTGCGGTTGTATGTCGCTTTGCATGCGGAGCGCCTGTATTCTAATGCTGTCACGCAATCGGAGCGGTAGCATGATCCTTGTCGTAGGCAACACCAAGGGCGGGGTTGGAAAAACGACCCTCGCCGTCAACCTGGCCATCGCCCGCGCTCTTGCCGGCCGCGACGTGCTGCTGGTGGACGGCGACGAGCAGGGCACCGCGACCGGCTTCACCGAGTTGCGCACGGAACAGCTCGGTCAGCCCGGCTATACCGCCGTCTCGCTGCATGGGGCGGCTATCCGAACCCAAACCCGCCAGCTCGCCCCGAAGTACGCCGATGTGGTCATAGACGTCGGCGGGCGTGACACCGGGAGCCTACGCGCTGCCCTCACGGTAGCCGACACTCTCCTAATCCCGGTGCAGCCGCGCAGCTTCGACCTCTGGGCCATCGACAACATCGCGGCACTGGTGAAGGAGGCGCGCGAGATCAATGACCGGCTCCGGGCTGTCGCTATTCTAAACGCCGCTGACGCCCAAGGCAGCGACAACGACGCCGCGGCCGAGCAGATCGGCGAAGCGGAGGGTATCGAGTACCTGCCCATGCCTGTCGGGCGCCGCAAGGCTTTCCCGAACGCCGCCGCGGCGGGCCGGTCCGTCCTGGAGCAAACGCCCCGCGACCCGAAAGCCGTGCAGGAGCTTGTCGCTATCGTCTCGGCTGTATTTGTATAGCGGTCCGACATAGGAACGAAAGCGGATGGCCATCGCTCATAGGCCAATCGGGCGCTGCAAAGCCTCCCCGGACGCCGCCGCGGCGGGCCGGTCCGTCCTGGAGCAAACACCCCGCGACCCGGAAGCCGTGCAGGACTTGCCGCTATCGCCTGAGCTGTGTTTGCATAGCGGTCCGACATAGGAGCGAAAGCGGATGGCCATCGCTCGTAGGCCAAGCAGCAAATCACCAGCCGCAGCCGTCTCGAACCCGGATGAGGCAGCGGAAGCCTTCATCCAGGGCGCTGGCGGCAGTGCTTCCATTGCCGGTCCGGCTGCGGACGGGACCCGCAAGACACCAATCATGCTGCGCTTCGACGCGGGACTGTTGCGCCGTGTGGATGTGGCTGCCAAGCGGCGCGGTATCAGCCGCAGCGCCTGGATTGCGTTCAAAGTCAGCGAGGCACTTGATGCTGAGGGAACTTAGTTTGGCGGAACCGTGGCAAGGGGAGCGGTGCTCCGGCTCTGCTCTGACCGCCGCCGCTGCCTTGGCTGTTGTCGTGGCATGGCCTGCATGCGCGCAAGACCTGGCCGAGTTCGCCCGCTGCCGGTCTATCGCAAACGACGGCGAACGGCTGGGCTGCTACGATAGGCTTGTGGACCCGGCACGGCAGGCGCTATCGGCTGCCAGCCCCAACTACCAAGCCATGAGCTTGACCGACGTGAAACTCGATCAGGACGGCCTACGCGGGCACGAAGTAGAGGTGTCCGGCAACTTGGTTGCGGCGAACTCAATAGCCTTGCTGCGATCCGGCGACACGGAGACGTCTCCGCTTATCGTGGACTTCAAAGCAGTCCCCCGCGAGCAACGGCGTGCGATGCTTGAACACTGCGGGGCATCTGGGTGCCTCGTCACGATCCGCGGCAGGGTTGACCGCGTGATGGCCCAACCTGGCATCGTCGCCGACAACCTTGAAATCCACTGAGGGCGGCGCGCAATTGCGCCGCGGCATGAAGGAAACCGGCCATGACCAAGACCAGGACACAACTGCTCCTGATTGCTCCCATGGTGTTCGCCGCGATGAGCGCGTGCGGCGCCACGCTGGACCGTGTTTGCACGATCCCGAGCCATCAGCCGAACTCCTTTGCCGTGCGCCTTGACCCCGCCCGGCGCATGGTCGTCCAGAACGGTCTGCCGCTTGCGGACGATGCCCATTCCGAGGAACTGCCCGGGCTCGCCTACTTCGTGTCCGCGGCGGATGGCACCGTTGTCTGGGGCGCCCGGAACGCGAGAACCGGGGCAACCTACTACCGCTACGAGCTGGACACGGCGGCAGGCATCTTGAGCTACGACGCGGAGCGATTCCACGCGAAGGGAACTTGCGCGCCATCCACCCAACTGTAGCAGCTTGCGCGGGCCGGCCGGTTGACCCGTTTGCTGCGGGTCAGGCGCCGACCAACTCCGCCGGTATGACGCCTTCCGCTTGCTGATCCAGTTCGGTCTCAGGGTCATCGGGCGGGAACTCGACCGGGATGGCCCCGTGCTTGGGGCAGTGCGCGCCGTATTCCTTGGCCCACTTCGAGGCCAGACGGACGGTGTAGCCGCACTCCTCAAACGCGCCGGCGTCATTGTTCCCACCCGCGCACGTCGCTTTGAGCATCCGCCCGATCTGCCGCTTCGGCTTGTCGAAAGCCGACCAGGTGATGTCGAGTGCGGCACGGGGAATAGGGCCAAGGTCCTCCAGCAACCGCTGCAACCGCGCTTCGAGCAGGCGACCCGGCACGGCGGCGCGCATCTTGCCCACCAGTCCAACCTTGGCGGCAGCAGCCTTGTACCGCTTTCCATGGCTGTCCTCGACGGGCAAGGCCGCGTGGACCAGCTCCCGAACCAGGATGCCGAGGATCTCCAGCGGCTCGCCCTGGTCCGCCCGGATGAAGACCTCATAAGCCCCATCAGCCGAGGCAGGGGAATGCCAGCATTCGCCCGTCTTCTGGGTGCCCTTGCCCTTGGTCGAGAAGCCGAAGCGGATGTTGCCTGGAAGCGGCAAACTGGACGCCTCGAAGTCTCCGCGCAGCGCATCCGTGGCAGCTCGGAGCCATAGCGCCCGCTCGTCGTGTTCGTTCAACGGACCCGCGTTTCCATCCTTCGCCATGCTGGACCCCTCACCTCGGATCAACGGAAAGACCAAACCGAGCGGTTCTTGTAGCAGACAAGGAAAGGCGTTTAAACGCGCTTGCCACCGAACTTACGCATCTTGGATCGAAGCAGTCTGGCTTTCAAAAGCCCTTGGTCAGCAAGGCTGCCAGCATCGCCAGGATGCCGAAGCAGGAGCCCAGGGTGGCGCTGTAGAAGCCGCCCACAGCGTAAGCCTCGGGTGCCGCGAAGTAGGCAACGTTGTTCTCCGGCGTGCCCACGATACCCCGTCCCTTGGCACGCCCTGTCAGGTAGCGGGCCACCACGGCCATCGCGACGAGCCACGCCAGGGCAGCACCGACTATGCCGGACGTTATGGGCGGTTGGGCATAGATGGCGAAGCCGGCGCCAAGCGTGGCCACGATGATGAATGTGCCGGCATCCCGGCACGCGCGGAAGCGCATCCCTCGGAGCATTTCCGCTCGTGTTTCGGAAAACGGCCGCTGCCGAGCATGTTGGGCAGGCTGCCTTGTCGTGTCGGGTGTCGCTGGCGAGTGGGAGGACGGCACTGGCAGGCGTGGCCG
Organism: Rhodospirillales bacterium; assembly: GCA_903644035.1. Taxonomy (GTDB): domain Bacteria; phylum Pseudomonadota; class Alphaproteobacteria; order Acetobacterales; family Acetobacteraceae; genus CAHJXG01. The sequence goes on along the minus strand of CAHJXG010000506.1, from coordinate 1,419 downwards.
CCGTGCCCAATCCAGGACGAGCCGCCGATCCGCGTCCAGCAAGCCCCTCCATGTGGGCGTGTTGGGAGCAATGACGGTGGCGGCAACCGCGTCGGGGTCGCCGCGCAGCAGCCGCTGGGCGACGGCGTGCGATGCCGTCGCCACCAGCTTCCGCGCGTAGGCTAGGCGGCTCTCCCAGCCGCCACCGTAGGGTGGGGCGCAGCGGCTCCCGGCCGGCGTGCCGCCGGGGCTGGCACGTCCAGCTTGTTCGCCAGGTCGCGCAGGCTCGCGAAATACCAGAGCAGGTACTCGCCCAGGAATATGGCCGCCTCGTCCTCATCGACCGGCGCTCCCGCCACCCCGAGCAAATCCGCAACGTCGTCGATGGACATGGCCGCGATGTCATGGAAGGCGACGTTGCGGCTGCCATACAGCTCGCCGACGAGCGGGCCGCCGTTGTAGTCGATGAGCACGACGTCGGAAGCGGTCTGCCTCAGCTTGTCGGCGACCGAGGCCGCGTTGTTGGTCTTGCGCTGCCGGTCGTGCGTCACATGCGTGATGACGATGACCACCTTGGCGTTGGGGTAGATGGAACGAGCCTTCGCCGCGGCAGCCTCGGCGCTGAGCGCGCTCGTGATGTCCTCCGCCTTGGCGACGACCAGGAACACCATCCCGCGCCCGCCGTCCGTGCGCTCGCCATGGGACGCGATCTCGGCTTGATCGAGCAGGCCGCGCGTGCCGCCGGCGGCCACGTCGATCAGGGTGTCGCGGTTGGCGCGCATGGCCTGCAGCAGCGGGCCGAAGGCGGCCGCCTTGAGCCGTGAGTTCCCGGCCAGGTCTTGCTCGGATGGCAGCTCCACGGACGGCTCGGGTGCGGGCACCTCGGCCTTCTTCAGCAGCTCCGTCATCTTGCGCTCGGTCGGCCGTTCGGCCTCGCCGATCCTGAGTGTCCGCCCTCCCTCCTCGAACAGGGACCAGACCAGCGCGGCGACGAAGGTCTTGCCGACACCGCCCTTGTCGGCGAGCACGACGATGCGCAGCGCATCCGCTGACGGGCCGGCGCCGTTCACCATGCCGGCCCCGGCGCCCGTGCCCTCTCCACCCGCTTCTTCGATTTTCCTGGTCATCTCTGTCTCCTTCGATTGTTCATTCTTGGTTGCTGTCCGGTGTTCCGGTCGCCAAGCGTCGTCTCCGCTCCCGAATTCGCGCCAGCACTTGGTCATCGTGCGCTGCCTGGTCGGCGACGGCCTGCGCCAGTGGACCTTGATGCCCTGGTTCGGCGAGGGGCGCTTTTGGGACGTCCTGGCTCCCTGCGGCGGACGACTGCGGCCGGGGGAGTGGCGGGAACGCTGCAAGCTCTCGGATGGCCCCGCGCCCACCAGGCCCCCCCAGACCGGCGACCACGGCCCCTTGCACGCCCAATTCGGCCAACACCGCCGA
>CAHJXG010000505.1 GCA_903644035.1 Rhodospirillales bacterium | reverse complement strand
GCGGCACCCGCCGCCCCCGGCACCCCGGTCGAGACGCTCCGCCTCAAGGCGGCGCGGCCCGGCGAGGAGGAGGAGGCGCCGCGCCGCCGCCCCGGCATGGTGCTGCCCGGGCGCAAGCCGGTGCTGCCGGTGGTCAAGAAGGTGGTGGACGACCGCCGCCGCCCCGGCCGCATCGACGTGCAGGCCGCCATCGAGGGCGACGACGACAAGTCGCGCAGCCTGGCCTCCGTCCGCCGCCAGCGCGAGCGGGAGCGCCGGCAGGCCGAGCTTGAGCTGCTGCGCAGCGACCAGGTGAAGGTGGTGCGCGACGTGATCCTGCCCGAGGCGATCACGGTGCAGGAGCTGGCGAACCGCATGGCGGCGCGGGTGCCGGAGGTGATCAAGGCGCTGATGCGCATGGGCGTGATGGCGACGGTGACGCAGGTGCTGGACGCCGACACGGCCGAGCTGGTTGTCGAGGAGTTCGGCCACCGCAGCCGCCGGGTCAGCGAGAGCGACGTCGAGCTTGGCATCGACGGGGAGCAGGACGTCGATACCGAGCTGGAGCCGCGCGCCCCGGTGGTCACGATCATGGGCCACGTCGATCACGGCAAGACCAGCCTGCTGGACGCGCTGCGCAGCACGGACGTGGCGGCGGGCGAGGCCGGCGGCATCACGCAGCACATCGGCGCCTACCAGGTGCAGCTTGTGGGCCATGAGGACAAGCTGCACGGCGACAAGAACGGGCCGCGGATCACCTTCATCGACACGCCGGGCCACGAGGCGTTCACCGCCATGCGCAGCCGCGGCGCGTCGGTGACCGACATCGTCGTGCTCGTGGTGGCCGCCGATGACGGCGTGATGCCGCAGACCATCGAGGCGATCCGCCATGCGAAGGCGGCCAACGCGCCGCTGATCATCGCGATCAACAAGATGGACCGGCCCGACGCCAACCCGTCCCGCGTGCGTCAGGAGCTGCTGAGCCACGAGGTCGTCGTGGAGGAGATGGGCGGCGACACCCAGGACGTGGAGGTCTCGGCCACCAAACGGACCGGCCTCGACACGCTGGAGGAGGCGATCCTGCTACAGGCAGAAATCCTGGACCTTCGCGCCAACCCGCGGCGCGCGGCCGAGGGTTCGGTGATCGAGAGCCGGCTGGACCGCGGGCGCGGCCCGGTGGCGACGATCCTGGTGCAGAAGGGCACGCTGAACCAGGGCGACATCGTGGTGGCCGGCGCCGAGTGGGGCCGGGTGCGCGCGATGATCGACGACAAGGGCAAGCAGATCAAGGTGGCCGGCCCGTCCACGCCGGTCGAGATCCTGGGGCTGAGCAGCGTGCCCACCGCCGGCGAGCCGTTCGTCGCCGTGGAGAACGAGGCACGCGCCCGCGAGATCAGCGAGTTCCGCCAGCGCAAGCTGAAGGACCGCTCGGCCGCCGGCGCCACGGCGGCGCGCGGCACGCTGGAGGAGATGCTGGCCCGGGCCGTGGCGGGCGAGCTGAAGGAGGTCGCTATCCTGGTGAAGGCCGACGTGCAGGGCAGCGCCGAGGCGATCCAGGGCGCGGTGCTGAAGCTTGCGCATGAGGAGGTGAAGGTTCGCGTGCTGCTGTCCGCCGTGGGCCAGATCACCGAGAGCGACATCCAGCTGGCACGGGCCAGCGACGCCGTCATCGTCGCCTTCAACGTGCGCGCCACCAGCCAGGCGCGGGAGCTGGCGCAGCGGGACGGGGTGGATATCCGCTACTACTCGATCATCTACGACGTGTCCGACGACATCGAGAAGATGGTCAAGGGCAAGGTGGCCCCCAAGGCGCGGGAGAACTTCCTGGGCTACGCCGAGATCCGCAAGGTGTTCGACATCACCAAGACCGGCAAGGTCGCCGGCTGCATGGTGACGGAGGGCCTGGTGAAGCGCGGTGCCGGGGTGCGGCTGCTGCGCGAGGGCGTGGTGATCCACAACGGCGAGCTGAGCCAGTTGAAGCGGTTCAAGGACGATGTGCGGGAAGTGGCGCGCGGCTACGAGTGCGGGCTGAGCTTCGCCGGCTACAACGACCTGCGCGAGGGCGACATGGTCGAGTGCTTCGAGATCGAGATGGTCCCGGGTTGAGCAAGGCGCCACCTCCCAAGCCGGGCCTGACGAAGAAGCCGGGGGGCAAGCCGCGCGGCAAGCCCTCCGCCAAGGCGCCGACCCAGCGGCAGCTGCGCGTGTCGGAGGAAATCCGGCACGTGCTCTCGACGCTGTTCTTCCGCGGCGAGTTCCGGGAGCCCGACCTCGCGGACGCGAAGATCACGGTGACGGAGGTGCGGATCAGCCCGGACCTCAAGAACGCCACCGCCTTCGTCGCCCGGCTGGGACGCAGCGACATCGACGCGCTGCTGCCGGCGCTGAAGCGGGCCGCGCCGTATTTCCGCATGCAGCTCGCCCACGAGATGCGGCTGCGCGTGGCGCCCCAGGTGTCGTTCCAGCCGGACACGACGCTCGACTACGCGATGCACGTGGACAGCCTGCTGCGTGCGCCCGAGGTGGCGCGCGACTTGGCGCCAGCCGCCGACTCCGAGCCATAAGGCCGGTTCTATCCAAGGATACTCAATGCGACGCAAGCATGGCCGCCCGCTCAACGGGTGGCTGGTGGTGGACAAGCCGCCGGGCATGACCAGCACGGACGTGGTGAACCGCGTGCGCCGCGGCTTCGACGCGCAGAAGGCCGGGCATGGCGGCACGCTCGACCCGCTGGCGACGGGCGTGCTGCCGGTGGCGTTCGGCCATGCCACCAAGACCGTGCCCTACGTCATGGACGGCACGAAGCTGTATCGCTTCACGCTGCGCTTGGGCGATGCGCGCGATACCGACGACGCGGACGGGCAGACCGTCGGCACCTCCGACGTGCGCCCGACGGACGCGCAGATCGCCGCCGCGCTGCCGGCCTTCATCGGCGACATCATGCAGGTCCCGCCGGCCTACTCCGCGATCAAGGTGGCGGGGGAACGCGCCTACGACATGGCGCGCGAGGGCCGCGCCCCCGTGCTGGAGCCGCGCGCGGCGCGCGTGGACCGCTTCACCCTGGTGGATCGCACCGACGCGGACACGGCCGTGTTCGAGGTGCAGTCCGGCAAGGGCGTATACATGCGCAGCCTCGCCCGCGACCTGGCGCAGGCCTGCGGCACGCTGGGCCACGTCGCGGCGCTGCACCGCCTGCGCGTCGGGCCGTTCACCGAAGCACAAGCGATTTCGCTGGACAAATGCGTGGCGTCGGCGGACAACGCGCCGGCTTCCCCGAACCTCTTGCTTCCCGTCGCGACCGCGCTGGCCGACATCCCGGCGCTGGCCTTGACGGAGGCGGAGGTCTTCGGCCTATCGAACGGCCAGGCGATCAACCTGGTGGATCTGATGGGCCGCATTCCACAGACGGCCGATCCGAATGGCGGGTTGGCCCGTGCCATGGCGGGGACGCGCGTGATCGGTTTGTGCCGGCTGAGCGATGGCTGGCTGAAACCGG
>CAHJXG010000504.1 GCA_903644035.1 Rhodospirillales bacterium | reverse complement strand
AGAACGCCTGCCGAAACCTTTGACGCCCTGCTGCGGCCAGATCACACAGGCGTTGCGACGACCGGATGAACCCGGGTACCAGCCGGCGGTCCAAAGAAAGGGTTCAGACCAATGGTGGAAACTCATGACGCCCTGGGGGCGATGCACCTGGACGGCTCGCCGATGACCTGGCACGAGCAGCATGCTGACGATGGCTACCGCACGTTCCGAGGGTGGCTGGACCAGACGCGCAGGGTTGACCTGATGGCGGACGCAGTCATCCCGGTGCCCTGCGACGCACCAGAGAATATGCCCTGAACCCACACGGCCGGGAGGCGGTGCTGGGGCGGATTGTCGCCCTGCGCCGCTACCCTGTGAAGTCGATGCGGGCGGAACCGCTGGACGCCGCGGCGCTGCATTGGACCGGCCTGCACGGCGACCGGCAACACGCCTTCTGCAGGACGGACGACCGGTCGGACTTCCCCTGGCTCACGGGACGGCAGGTGCCGGGCCTGGTGCTGCATGCGGCGCGCTACTCCGACCCCGGGGACCCCCGGCTGGCCCAGGTGCGCGTCACCACCCCGAACGGCGCGGACTATGCCGTCGATCACCCGGACCTTGCCCAACGCCTGGCGGAGGCCGCGGGCGTGGGGGTGCGGATGCTGCGGCTTGGGCGTGGGGCGTTCGACGCCATGCCGGTCTCCATCATCACCACAGCGACGGGAGAGGCCATCAGCCAGGCGCATGGCGCACCGGTCGCGCTGGACCGCTTTCGCGCCAACCTGCTGATCCGCCCGGATGACCCGGCGGCGACGGAACGGGACTGGCTGGGACATGCCCTGGTGCTGGGCGACGAACCGGACCCGCCGGTCCTGCGGCTCGATTGGCCCATCCCGCGCTGCGCCATGATCGCCATCGATCCCGCGACGGCCGCCCGCGACGTCGGCGTGCTGCGGACCGTCGTGCAGCAATTCGCCAACGAGGCCGGCGTTTACTGCACGGTGCAGGCGCCGGGCCGCATCCGGGTCGGCGACCGGGTGCGCCTCGCTGGATAAAGGCCACCAATGCGGTCCCAATGGGTCTGGCAGGATGTAAGGAGGCTTAACGTTTTGGTGGGACGGGCGACAAACCAGCCCACGGGGTCATGCGTTGTGAAGACCTCGAGGTCCAGGGAGCCAGTGCGTCAGAACGGGATCTGATGTAAGTGATTGATGCATGGCAGCAGACGATCAGGCAGGCGGGCGGGAGCGCTATCACCATGGCAACCTCCGCGAGGCGCTGATCCAGGCGGCGCTTGCCATGATCGCCGAGCGTGGTATCGCCGGCTTTGCCATTGCGGAGCTGGCGCGGGTTGTGGGCGTCAGTCCGGCGGCGCCGTATCGGCATTTCCGCGACCGCAACGCCGTCATCGCCGAGGTCGCGCGCCGAGGGTTTGAGTCGTTGGCAGCGGATCTCGCCGCCGCGACGGCCGGGGCGCAAGCTGATCCGCTGGGCGCGCTGGAGCGGGCGGCGCAGGCCCATATCGCGTTTGCCGGGCGGGAGCCGGCGGTCTATGCGGCGATGTTCGATGCCGGGTTTCCGTCCGGTGAGCATCAGGAGCTGGTGGTCGCACGGAACGCGGCCTTCGCCGTGCTGCGCCGGGTTGCGGACGCCGCCTGCGCGATGAGCCGGGCGCCGCGGCGGCCGCCGCCGCTGATGGTGGCGCTGCATGTCTGGTCACTGACCCACGGCATCGCGACCCTGTTCGTCAGCCATGAGGGAAGCAATCGGCTGCCGATTCCCATGTCCCCGGAGGCGCTGCTGGAGGCGGGGCTGCTGATCTACCTGCAGTCACTGGACCTGCCCGCGGGGGCGTCGCGGCCGGAGTAAGGCTCACGACAAAGTGTAAGATGAGTCGTGGTACGATTCCGCCGCGAAAGAGTAAATAGCTCTCACATACTGAAAGTGAGGTGCGCCGTGTTGCAAACCAAATTGGACGAATGGGGCAAGCCGGCCTGGCTGTCGCTCCTGGTGCTCGCATTCTTCGCGGCCTGGCCGCTCGGTTTGGCGGTCCTGGCGTATCTGGCCGGCAGCGGCCGGTTGCGGGCCTGGCGCGCCGAGATGCCCGGCACCTGGTTCAACCTTCGCAACCCGTCCTCCGGCTCGCCATGGCCGGGCCGTGCCCCTTGGTCCGGCCGCCCGGCGTCGAGCGGCAACCGTGCGTTCGATGAGTATCGCAACGAGACGATGCGCCGCCTTGAGGAGGAGCAGCAGGAGTTCCAGGCGTTCCTGGAACGGTTGCGCCAGGCGCGGGACAAAGCCGAGTTCGACGAGTTCATGGCCGAGCGCCGACGCCGGCCGGAGACTTCGGACAATCCGGTCAGCACCTGAACCTTCAAGGCACTCATCAAGACGAGCATGGTGCTGACACCGCGAGAGGGCCGCTTGGCCCTCTCGTGCCATGTCAGGCCCGAGCCGAAACACGATTGGCCGGCCTCAAAGTCTTCCAGCAGGACCGTCATCTGAGACTTGGCTTGCTGCCATATGGCTCCGAGGCAGGGAGTCTCCGCCTCATCGATGGCCGCCGATGAGGCAACGGCGCGAGATGTTGTCGTGTCGGTCACAGGTCGCTGAGCCGAGGCTGGCATTTGCCGACGCGCCTAGACAACGCTGGACCCGCGTTGACATTTATGCAAGAAGCTCAAAAAAGACACGCTTGCGATCGTATACGGTTTAGGTGATCTCCCTCGACACCGAGTGGCGGAGGGTTTGGTTTGCATAAAGCGGCAACGGCAGTCCCCGATGAGCATCGTGGCTGGATCGACCAGGGTCGGTTGGCATCCGCCCGGCACTCGCGCAGCTTGTTTGTGGTCGTCGCAATCGCTTGCGTGACCGCCGCCGGTGGCCCTGCCCAAGCTCAGGGAGCCACGTCGGACACGCCGTCGTCACCATCCTATGCCGATCCGCGGTTGCCGGTCGGCGCCCCGGCCCGGATCACCATTCGCTACTCCGTCGAGAACGCGGCGGCGCGGCAACGCGCAAGCGACCTGGCGCGGGGCCTGAGCGAGCAGGGGCTGGACGTCGCGAGCCCCGTCTCGTCGCCCGGGCGCATCGCCAGCAGCACCGTCGGCTACTTCTACGCGGAGGATCGGCCCGGGGCCGAGATCGCGGTGCGCGTGCTCGGCCCGACATGGAAGCTCGTGCAGCAGCGGATGCCGACACGGGAGCCGTTCCCCCGGCCCGGCGCGCTTGAGCTTGCGGTCGCCGGGCCGTGATGATGCTTTTGAGATCAAGGAGATGAGATGTCTGCGTCGTCATTAGGCCGCGCCCTGCTCGTCCTGTCGTCGTTGTCCGGAGCGGCTCATGCCCAGCAGGCGCCGAACCCGCCGGCCGATGGGCCGATGCCGCTTGTGGTCTATTTTAAATCCGGCAGCGCCGCCGTGCGGCCGCAAGACGAGGCGGTGCTCGACCGTGCCTCGAGGGCCTACAACGAGGGCCATCCCATCGTGATGAGCCTCAGCGGAGGCTCCGACAAAGCGGGGTCGCCCGGCGGCAACCTGCTCCTGTCGCAGCAGCGGGCGAACGCCGTCCTGCGCGGCCTGGTGGCGCGCGGCATCCCGGTGGAACGGTTCCAGCTGGTCGCAAAAGGTCAAACCGATCCCGTGGTGGACACCAGCGCCGGAGTGGCCGAGGAGCGTAACCGCCGAGTCGAGATCAGCTGGCGCTAGGATCGCCCCGCGGTGCGATGCGTTGCTGCGCTGGTCCTCTGCATGGCTTTGGCCGGAATGGCGAGGGCACAAGGCTTGGCGGAGCGGGCGGCGGGCGGCGACCCGGCCGCGCAGTTTGAGCTAGGGATGAAGGCAGACCTGGGCGACGGCGTTCCTGCCGACGCGCGCGTCGCCTATAGCTGGTTCCAGAAAGCCGCCAAGGCGGGATCGCCAGAGGCGGAGTTCAACCTTGCCGTCATGCTCGACAGCGGCCGCGGCGTCACGCGG
>CAHJXG010000503.1 GCA_903644035.1 Rhodospirillales bacterium | reverse complement strand
CGCTGCTGATCGGCGTGGTGCTGGGCCACGCGGCGCTGATGGCCGATGCCCGCGGCGACGCGCCGCTGCTGCTGCTGGACGAGCCGGCCGTGCACTTGGACGCCGACCGCCGGGCGGCGCTGTGGGAGGCGCTGGCCGGCCTGTCGGCCCAGGTGCTGCTGACCGGCACCGACCCCGAGCCGTTCGCGGCCCTGCGCGGCGTGGCGGAGGGGCTGCAAACCGGCGGCGACGCCCTGCGCCCGGACCCGGCTTTTCCCCCGGTTTAAACGGCTTAGGCCCTGTCTTTTCAGTGCCCCGATAGCTATATTCGTGGGGCTTGCTGCCCCCCTTTGGAGTCCTCCCTCGGCATGTCCGAAGCCGCCCCGACGCCTGAGCCTGATGCCTACGACGCCGCGTCCATTTCCGTCCTGAAAGGGCTGGAGGCGGTGCGCAAGCGCCCCGGCATGTACATCGGCGACACCGATGACGGCTCCGGCCTGCACCACATGGCGTTCGAGATCATCGACAACGCCGTGGACGAGGCGCAGGCGGGCTACGCGACCCGCTGCGAGCTGACGCTCAACAGCGACGGCAGCGTGACGGTGCGGGACGATGGCCGCGGCATCCCGACCGACATGCATCTGGAGGAGGGCGTGAGTGCCGCCGAGGTCGTGCTGACCCGGCTGCACGCGGGCGGCAAGTTCAACCAGAACAGCTACAAGGTGTCCGGCGGCCTGCACGGCGTCGGCGCGGCGGTGGTGAACGCGCTGTCGCAGTGGATGGAGGTCCGCATCTGGCGGAACGGGCTGGAGCATTTCATCCGCTTCGAGCATGGCGAGACGACGGAGCCGCTGCGGGTCATCGGCCCCTCCGGCAAGCCGAGCGGCACCGAGGTCTGCTTCAAGCCCAGCACGGGCACCTTCACCAAGGTGGAGTTCGACTTCGCCATCCTGGAGCGGCGGCTGCGGGAGCTGGCGTTCCTCAACTCCGGCCTTGCCATCGTGCTGCGCGACGAGCGCCATGCGCCCTCGCAGGAGACGCAGTTCAAGTATGACGGCGGGCTGGAGGCGTTCGTCGCCTGGCTCGACCGCAGCAAGACCTCCGTGGTGTCGCAGCCGATCTCGGTCACGACCGAGGAGAGCCAGGTCGGCATCCGCGTCGAGTTCGCGCTGACCTGGAACGACAGCTTCCACGAGACGATGCTGTGCTTCACCAACAACATCCCGCAGCGCGACGGCGGCACGCACCTGGCCGGGTTCCGCCAGGCGCTGACCCGCGTGGTGACCAAGTATGCGGAGGGGATGGGCAAGAAGGACAAGCTCGACCTCGTCGGCGACGACATGCGGGAGGGCATGACGGCGGTGCTGTCGGTGAAGGTGCCGGACCCGAAGTTCAGCAGCCAGACCAAGGACAAGCTGGTCAGCTCCGAGGTGCAGCCCGTGGTGCAGGCGGCGGTGGCCGACACGGTGTCCCATTGGTTCGAGACGCACCCCAAGGAAGCGAAGTCCATCATCCAGAAGGTGATGGACGCGGCGTCCGCGCGGGAGGCCGCCCGCAAGGCGCGCGAACTGACCCGGCGCAAGGGCGTGCTGGACGTCAGCACGCTGCCGGGCAAGCTGGCAGACTGCCAGGAGCGCGACCCCAGCAAGTGCGAGATCTTCATCGTCGAGGGCGACAGCGCCGGCGGCTCGGCGAAGCAGGGCCGCGACCGCAAGTTCCAGGCGATCCTGCCGCTGAAGGGCAAGATCCTGAACGTCGAGCGCGCCCGGTTCGACCGGATGCTGGGCAGTGCCGAGATCGGCACGCTGATCACGGCGCTGGGCACTGGCATCGGCCGCGGCGAGCCGGAGCAGGGCGGGTTCGACGTGCGCAAGCTGCGCTATCACCGCATCAACATCATGACGGACGCCGATGTGGACGGCAGCCACATCCGCACGCTGCTGCTGACGTTCTTCTTCCGGCAGATGCCGGAGCTGATCGAGCGCGGCCACCTGTACATCGCGCAGCCGCCGCTTTACCGCGCCAAGCGCGGCAACGACGAACGGTACTTGAAGAACGACCAGGCGCTTGAGGACTACCTGCTCGACAAGGCGTTGGCGGAGGCGCGGCTGGCCTATGCCGATGGCCGGGTGTTCCAAGGTTCCGACATGACGGGGGAGATGGCCTGGCTGCGGGAGGCCGCGGGCAACCTGCGCCGGCTCGCGACCTCCGTGCCAACGGGATTGCTGGAGCAGGCCGCCATCGCCGGTGCGCTGACCGCCGACGCCGCGCGCGCCATGGCGGTCAGCAACGACCTGGTGCAGCGGCTGAACGCGGTGTCGCTGCCGAACGAGCGCACCTGGAAGGTATGGGCGGACGACCGCGGCCTGCACCTCGCCCGCACGGTGCGGGGCGTCGCAGAGCGCTACAGCGTGGACAGCGGCAGCCTGCGCAGCGCCGAGGCGCGCTGGCTGGCGGAGCGGGCCGAGGCGCTGGCCGGGCGGTTCGGCGAGCCTGCGACGCTGGCGTTGGACAAGTCCGAACTCCGCGTCCCCGGCCCTGCGACCGCGTTCGACCGCATCCTGGCCCAGGGTCGTAAGGGCCTGGCGATCCAGCGGTTCAAAGGCCTGGGCGAGATGAACCCCGACCAGCTGTGGAAAACCACGCTGGACCCGCAGGTTCGCACCCTGCTGCAGGTGAGGGTGGGCGATGTGGAGGATGCGGCGCAGGTGTTCTCGACGCTGATGGGCGACGTGGTCGAGCCGCGCCGGGACTTCATCGTGGGCAATGCGTTGAAGGTGGCGAACCTTGACGTTTAGAGGCCCC
>CAHJXG010000502.1 GCA_903644035.1 Rhodospirillales bacterium | reverse complement strand
GAGAACCCGGCGCGGCTCGGCAACCAGCATCCGAACATCGTGCCCTACCAGGTGTTCCCGACGGCGGACGGCTACATGGTGCTGTCGATCGGCAACGACCCGACGTTCAAGCGGTTCTGCGACAGCTACGGCCTGTCGCACCTGCTGGAGGACCCGCGCTTCGCCACCAACGCCGCGCGCGTCGGCAACCGCGACCTGGTGACGGAGACGCTGACCCCCGTGCTGCGCCAGCACCCGACGGCGCGTTGGGTCGAAGAGCTTGAGGCGCTGAAGATCGGCTGCGGACCCATCAACACATTGAAAGATGTGTTCGCCGACCCGCAGGTGCAGGCGCGCGGCGCGGTGGTGACAATGCCGCATCCGTCCAGCCCGGAGGGCGTGACGGTGATCGCCAACCCCGTGCGCCTGTCGGAGACTCCGGCCGACTACCGCATGGCCGCCCCGACGCTGGGCCAGCATACGGACGAGGTGCTGGGCGCCCGCCTGGGGCTGGCGCCGGGACGGCTGGCGGAGTTGCGTGCAAAAGGCGTGATATAACTGGCGGCAACCCCTAGATGCAGGGAACGCGGCCCCGGACCCCATAGGACCCTCATGAACGAACAGACCCTGCCCAGCAGCCTGACCCGCTTCTTCTCGGCCAGCCTCGCCGAGACCGACCCGGACCTCGCCGCCGCCATCGGCGCTGAGTTGGGCCGCCAGCAGGACGGCATCGAGCTGATCGCCAGCGAGAACATCGTCTCCGCCGCCGTGCTGGAGGCGCAAGGCTCGGTGCTGACCAACAAGTATGCCGAGGGCTATCCGGGCCGCCGCTACTACGGCGGCTGCTTCGAGGTGGACCGCGCGGAGACGCTCGCCATCGACCGCGCCCGCGCGCTGTTCGGCTGCGCCTACGCCAACGTGCAGCCGCACTCCGGCGCGCAGGCCAACCAGGCGGTGTTCCTCGCGCTGCTGCAGCCCGGCGACACCATCCTGGGCATGAGCCTCGCTGCCGGCGGGCACCTGACGCACGGCGCAGCGCCCAACCTCTCGGGCAAGTGGTTCCGCGCCGTCCAATACGGCGTGCGGCAGAAGGACGGCCTGCTCGACTACGAAGAGCTGGAGCGCCTGGCCCGCGCGGAGAAGCCGCGCATGATCATCGCCGGCGGCTCGGCCTACCCGCGCGCCATCGACTTCGCCCGCATCTGCAAGGTGGCGGACGAGGTCGGCGCCTGGTTCCTGGTGGACATGGCGCATTATGCCGGCCTCGTGGCGGCGGGCGCATACCCGACGCCACTGCCGCATGCCCACGTGGTGACGACGACGACGCACAAGACGCTGCGCGGCCCGCGCGGCGGCATGATCCTGTCGAACGACCTGGAGCTGGGCAAGAAGTTCAACTCGGCGGTGTTCCCGGGCCTGCAGGGCGGCCCCCTGATGCACGTGATCGCCGCCAAGGCGGTGGCGTTCGGCGAGGCGCTGCGCCCGGAGTTCCGCACCTACCAGCGTGCCGTCATCGACAACGCCCGCATGCTGGCGGAGACGCTGATGGAGCAGGGCTGTGACATCGTGACCGGCGGCACCGACAGCCACCTGGTCCTGGTGGACCTGCGGCCCAAGGGCGTGACCGGCAAGGCGGCGGATGCAAGCCTGGAGCGCGCCCATATCACCGTCAACAAGAACGCCATCCCGTTCGACCCGGCCAAGCCCGCCATCACCTCGGGCATCCGCCTCGGGACGCCCGCCGCCACCACCCGCGGCTTCGGCCCGGCCGAGTTCCGCGAGGTCGGCCTGATGATCAACGAGGTGCTGGACGGCCTGTCCCGCTCCAACGACGGCAGCAACGGCCCGGCGGAGCAGGCGGTCGCGGCGCGGGTGCAGGCGATGTGCGCGCGCTTCCCGATCTACCCGGCCCTGCAGGCGGGCCACGCCGGACCCTAGCCGTCATGCGCTGCCCGTTCTGCGGCAACGACGACACGCAGGTGAAGGACAGTCGGCCCACCGATGACGGGTCGGCGATCCGCCGCCGGCGGTTCTGCGGCGGCTGCGGGCAGCGGTTCACCACCATCGAGCGCGTGCAGCTCCGCGAGTTGACGGTGCTCAAGGCCGATGGCCGCCGGGTTCCGTTCGACCGCGAGAAGCTCGCCCGCTCCATCCGCATCGCGCTCCGCAAGCGCCCGGTGCAGGAGGAGCGGCTGGAGCGCATCGTCAACGGCATCGTGCGCCAGCTGGAGGCCACCGGCGAGAACGACATCCCGAGCAAGCAGCTGGGCGAATTGGTGATGGAGACGCTGAAGGAAGTGGACGCGGTCGCCTACGTCCGCTTCGCCAGCGTGTATCGCGATTTCCGGGAGGCAAAGGATTTCGAGGCCTTCCTGGGGTCGCTTGAGGAGCCTACATAGCCGGGATGGGCGAGTTCAGCACAACCGATGGGGAGCACATGCGCGCTGCCCTGGCGCTCGCCCGGCGCGGCCTCGGCAACACCTGGCCGAACCCGTCGGTCGGCTGCGTGCTGGTGCGGGACGGCCGGGTGGTCGGGCGCGGCACGACC
>CAHJXG010000501.1 GCA_903644035.1 Rhodospirillales bacterium | reverse complement strand
CGCCCGGATCGTCGCCGGGCGCCCGGTGCGGTTCGCGGGCGACCAGGCCGACGACGCGCTGGGCGAGGCCCGGCTGCGCGACGCCTGTCGCCTGGCCGGCCTCGGCGAGGTCGAGGTGGCGTTCGAGCCGGAGGCCGCCGGATACCGCTTCACCCGCACGCTGGACGCCCCGGCCACCGTGCTGATCGGCGACTTCGGCGGCGGCACCAGCGACTTCTCGCTGCTGCGCTTCGAGCCGGGCGCGGCCCGCCCCATCACCGCGCTGGCCACCACGGGCGTCGGCGTCGCGGGCGACAGCTTCGACTTCCGCATCATCGACCGCGTGGTCTCGCCACGCCTGGGCAAGGGCAGCACCTACAAGGTGATGGGCACCGACATGCCGGTGCCGGCCGAGTACTACGCGGGCTTCGCGCGCTGGCACCGCCTGTCGCTGATGCGCTCGCCGCGCACGCTGCGGGAGATCACCGACGTCGCCCGCACCGCGGCCGAGCCGGCCAGGCTGCGCCAGCTCATCCGGCTGATCGAGGAGGAGCTGGGCTACCAGCTCTACCAGACCGTCTCGGCGGTGAAGGCCGAGCTGTCGCGCGCCGACCGGGCCACGCTGCGCTTCGACCACGCCGGCGTCGCCATCGAGGCGGTGGTCGAGCGCGCGGAGTTCGAGGCCTGGATCGCGCCGGACCTCCTGCAGCTCGCGGCGGCGGTGGACCGGGCGCTGGGGCAGGCCGGGATCACGGCCGACGCGGTAGACCGCGTGTTCCTGACCGGCGGCACCGCCTTCGTCCCAGCGGTGCGCCGCCTGTTCGAGCAGCGGTTCGGCGCGGGACGGGTCTCAGGCGGCGGCGAGTTCGTCTCGGTGGCGGAGGGCCTGGTGCAGATCGGGCGTGACCGCCTGGGGCAGTAGAGCCATCCATGGTTGCGGATCCCCCGCATCCCGGGCGGGATGCCAGCCATCCGCAGGCGCTCCAGCATCGAGGCGCGCCGCCCGGGCGATGCGGTGCGGACCCGGCGTGCAGCCTCGGCAAGCCGCGAGCCGGTGTGCTAGAGGTCGAGGCGAACCCTCGCGAGGCACGATGCCATGCCGCTCATCGCCGCCAACGGCACGCAGCTTTTCTACGACCTCACGGGACCGGAGGATGCGCCGGTCGTGGCGTTCTCCAACTCCATCGGCACGACCATCGAGATGTGGGACGCCCAGGCCAGCGCGCTTGCCGGCCGCTACCGGGTGCTGCGCTACGACACGCGCGGCCATGCCCGGTCGCCCGTGGTGGACCAGCCCATCACGATCGGGACCCTGGCGGACGACCTGGCGGGCCTGCTGGACGCGCTGGGCATCGCCCGCGCCCATGTCGTCGGGCTGTCGCTCGGCGGCATGACGGCACAGGCCCTCGCCGCCGCCCGGCCGGACCGGGTGCACGGCCTCGTGCTGATGGCGACCAGCGCCTATTTGCCCCAGGGATGGGCGGAGCGGGCGGCGCTGGTGCGGGAGCAGGGCATGGGCGCCATCGTGGATGCCGTCATGACCCGCTGGTTCACGCCCGCCTATCGGCACGCGCCGCTGGCGGAGGCGCTGCGGGAACGCTTCCGGCAGATCGACCCAGGCGGCTACGCCGTGTGCTGCGGCGCCATCGGCGCCATGGACCTGCGCCCGTCCAACGCCAGCGTTCGCGCACCCACGCTGATCATCGCCGGCGCCGACGACCCGGCCACCCCGCCCGCCATGAGCGAGGACATCCGCAGCCGCATCCCCGACGCCGAGCTGACCGTGCTGCCCCGTGCCGCCCACATCCTGGCCATCGAGCGGGCGGACCGGGTCAACCGCCTGCTTTCAGGGTTCCTGGACGGGATCTAGAACCGCTTCCAGTCGCCGGCGCCCTCGAAGGCCGCGGCGGCGGCGTAGATCGTGCTCTCGTCCCAATGCTTGCCGATCAGCATGGCGCCGACCGGCAGCCCGTCGCTGAGGCCGCAGGGAACGGACATCGCCGGGTGCCCGGTGACGTCGAACGGCGCGGTGTTGTTGATCATCTCGAACGCCCGCTGCACATACAGGCCCAGGCCCCCCTCCGCGGTCGGCAGCGGCGTCGCGACGACCGGGAGCGTCGGCATCAGCAGCAGGTCGTACTGCGCCAGCGCCGTGTCGTAGGCGGCGCGCAGCCGACGCGCGATGTTCTGCGCCTTGGCGTAGTACCGCCCGCGGTAAGTGTTGGTGAAGTACTCGCCGACGAACATGCAGATCTTCAGCGTGTCCGACAGGTCGTTGGCCCGCTCCCGCCAGCCGGCATGGGCATCCAGCAGGCCCACGTTGTACTGGCCCTTCCAGTTGAAGCCCATGCCGTTGCCGCGCATCATCTGCACCTGCAGGCCCTCGTTGCCGATGGGCGCCCACACGTCCTTGCCGATGCGGTGCATGGGGATGCTGACCTCCTCGACCGTGGCGCCCAGCCCGGCCAGGCGCTCGGCCGCGTCGCGCACCTTGGCGTCCACGCCCGGCTCGGAGTTGGGCCAGCCGAAGCCCTCCGTCACCACGCCGATCCGCAGGCCCCGCACGCCGCGGCCCAGCGCCTGCGTGTACGGCGCGGTGGTGCAGCCCGCCTGGCGCGGGTCGAGGCCGTCCGGCCCGGCCAGCACCTCCAGCAGCAGGGCGTTGTCGGCCACCGTGGCGGTCATCGGCCCCGTGTGGTCGATCGTCGCCTCGATCGGCATCACCCCGGTGTAGGGCACGAGGCCCCAGGTGCCCTTCATGCCGTAGATGCCGCAGAACGCAGCCGGGATGCGGATCGAGCCGCCCTGGTCGCCGCCGATGGCCATGTCGACCTCGCCCGCCGCCACCAGCGCGCCGGAGCCGGAGGAGGAGCCGCCGGCCGAGTAGCCCCGCTTGTGCGGGTTGTGCACCGGCCCCAGCGCCCCGGTATGGCTGCCGCCCGACAGGCAGAACGCCTCGCAATGCGCCTTGCCGAGGATGGTGGCGCCCGCGTCCAGCATCCGCGTCACGATGGTCGCGTCCTGGTCCGGCACGAAGCCCTCCAGCGTCGCCGACCCGTTCATCATCGGCACGCCGGCCAGGCACACGTTGTCCTTGAGCGCCACGGTCTTGCCGGCGAGCGGCCCGGACTCCGCGCCCTTCACCACGCTTTTCACGTACCAGGCGTTGTACTCGTTCTCCTCCGCCCCCGGCTGATAGCCCGGCGTGCGCGGGTAGCGCACGACGGGCTTGTCGTCCGGCATCGCGTCGATGACGCGGTAGGATTCGACGGCGCCGTCCATCATCGCGTGAAACAGGCCCAGCCGTTCCTCGGACAGCTCCATCCCCAGGTCGAACACGATGTCCTGCAACTGCGACAGTGTCGGCTTCTCGACGCTCATGGTTGGCTCCTTGAGTTTATGAGGATTGGGAGTGGACGGGCTACGCCGCCATGCCGACGAACTCGGCGATCAGCGCCGGGTCCTGCACGGCTTCGGGGCTGGTCTCGCGGGTGATGGCGCCCTTCTGGATGATCAGGATGCGCTGGGACAGTTCGGCGATGAATTTCAGGTTCTGCTCGACCAGCACGACCGTGACCGTGCCGCCGCGGGACAGCGCCTGCAGCGTCTCGATGATCTCGTCGATGATCGAGGGCTGGATGCCCTCGGTCGGCTCGTCCAGCAGCATCAGCCGCGGCGCGCCGCAGAGGCAGCGGGCCAGCGCCAGCAACTGCTGCTCGCCGCCGGACAGGGCGCCGCCGGTGCGGTCCAAGAGGCGCCGCAGCCGCGGGAACATCTCCAGGACGCCCTCGATGGTCCGCCGCTCCGGCTGCTTCGACAGCAGGCAGCCCATGCGCAGGTTCTCCTGCACGCTGAGGGCGGGAAAGATCTGCCGTCCCTGCGGCACGTAGCCGATGCCGAGCCGGGCGCGCGCGGTGGGCGACAGCCGGGTGACGTCGCGCCCTTCGAACGTCACGCGCCCGCCGGTCGCCGGCAGGTAGCCCATCAGCGTGCGCAGCAGGGTGGACTTGCCCATGCCGTTATGCCCGAGGATGCCGACGAACTCGCCCGGCGCCACGGCGAAGTTGACCCCGGCCAGGATCGGGATGCGGCCATAGCCGGAGCGCAGCGCCTCCACCTGGAGCATCATGCCGCCTGCCTCCCCCGGCAGCGTCACGCTGCCTGCTTGCCAAGATACACGTCGCGCACCGCCGCGTTCGCCATCACGCGCTCCACATCGTCCTCCACCAGGATGCCGCCCTGGTTGAACACCGTCACCGTGCGGGCGATCATGCGGATGAACTGCATGTCGTGCTCCACGACGATCAGCGCCTGGGTGCGGTTGATCTCGCGAATCAGCTCGGCGGTGCGCAGCACCTCCTCATGTGTCATGCCGGCGGCCGGCTCGTCCAGCAGCACCAGCTCCGGCTCCTGCGCCAGCACGGTGGCGATCTCCACCCATTGCCGCTGCCCGTGCGCCAGCTGGCCCACCAGGCGCCCCACGATGGCGGTGAGGCGCAGGCGCTCCAGCGTCTCGGCGGTGATGCGCCGGGCCTGCTGCGCCGAGCCGCGCCGGCTGGCCGCGACGAACACGTTCTCCCGCACCGACAGCCCGTCGAACACGTTGGGCACCTGCGTCTTGATGCCGACGCCGAGACGCGCGATCTGGTGCGGCTCGGCGCCGGTGATGTCCTGGCCGCGCAGCAGGATGCGCCCGGCGCTCGGCTTGAGCTGCCCGGTCAGCATCTTGAAGAACGTGCTCTTGCCCGCGCCGTTCGGGCCGATCAGGCATCGCAGCTCCATCTCGCGCAGCGCGAAGTTGACGCCGTTCACCGCGGTGACGCCGCCGAACCGCATGGTGGCCTCCTGCGCCTCCAGCAGCGGCACCGTCATGGCTCGACCACCGCGGCCTCGGCGACCCGGCCGCGCCGCACGCCCGGCACCCGGCGGACCAGCCCCCGCACGACCGGCACCAGCCCCTGCGGCACCAGCAGCACGAACACCACCAGCACCGCGCCCAGCACCAGGTTGGCGTTCACCAGGTCCTGCGCCCCGATCACCGAGATCAGATACTGGATGCCGAACGCGCCCAGAATCGGTCCCAGCAGCGTGCCCAGGCCGCCCACCAGCACGTAGATCAGCACCTGCGCCGACGCCGCCAGGCCGAACACCGTGGGGCTGATGAACGATCCCCA
>CAHJXG010000500.1 GCA_903644035.1 Rhodospirillales bacterium | reverse complement strand
CACCCGCCCGGAGCGCGCCACGGTGGGCGCCGGCCCGAAGCGCGGGTCCACCGGCACCTCGCCCGGCCCGGCGGCGCTCGCGATGTGCACCGTGCCCGCCTGCACGCGCAGGAAGCCGTTCTTGATCGTCACCGCGCCGCCCACCAGCCCCAGCGTGTAGCCCGGCCTGAGCTGAAGCGCCGCCCCGTCCACCATCACCGGCCCTGGGCTGGCGGACAGGAAGCCGAACGCCTCCGGCGGCGCGGCGCTGAGGGTGCTGGCGGCCGGGTCGACCCCGAACCGCGCGCCGTCCTTTAGGCGCAGGTAGTCGGCCGAGCTGGCGTGGAAGCTGCCGCCCACGTTCACGCTGGCGCTCGGCCCGAACACCACGCCGGCCGGGTTGACCAAATAGAGGTTCGCCCCCGGTATGGTGGAGTTGATCCCGCCGTTGATGGACGACGCCGCCCCGCCCGTCACGCGGCCGATCACGTTACCCACGCCCGCCGGCCCGCTGAACGTGGCCGTCTCGCCCCCCCTGAGGCCGAACGCGCCGAAGCTGTGGAACAGGTTGCCGCCGACCTGCCGGCCCAGCCCGGCCCCGATCGCGTAGTTCGGGCCGGCCAGCGTCTGCGCCGGCGACAGCCGGCCGTCCACCGTGATGCCTTGCGCCCGGGCTTCGCCGCCAAGCAGGGTGGCCAGCACGGCAAGCCAGGCCACCGGGATGGTCTGACCGAAGCAAGTGGGCGTCATCGGCCATCCCTGGTGCGCAGCGTCAGAATTTGTATGCGTGCGTCGCAACCCCGGTCAAGGACCCGCGCCTAAGGGGCAGGAGGACCGCCTGAGGCTCGGTCATGGCGGCGGAGGCGGGCAGCTTGGCGTCCGATCACTGCGCTCGAACAGTGTCGCCAACTCGACAATATCGTTTTAGTAGCCGATGCTCTTCAGCTGATCGACGACGCTCGGCGGCACGCCGTACTTTGCATATATCGCTTTCAGTGTCCCGTCCGCCCGGTAATTGGCCAGCAGCACGTTGACTGCCTTTACGAGGTCGGCCTCGCGCGGGTTGATGCAGAGGCCGCCGGGATAGATCGCCTTGGCCGGTCCGATGACCACGAGATCGGCCTTGTTCGGCGCGGCCTGCATGATGAAGCGCACGATGGTCGAGTTGGTGACGACGACGTCGACCTGCTTGTTCTGCAAGGCCAGCACCATGTCCGGCGCGCCGGGAAACTCGGTGACCGGCCCCAGGTTCGACAGCAGGCGCCTGGCGTCCTGAAGGTAGATTTCGCCCTGCACGCCGCCCAGGCGCTTGCC
Organism: Rhodospirillales bacterium; assembly: GCA_903644035.1. Lineage (GTDB taxonomy): Bacteria > Pseudomonadota > Alphaproteobacteria > Acetobacterales > Acetobacteraceae > CAHJXG01. The sequence continues at coordinate 1,446 of CAHJXG010000500.1, read as the reverse complement.
GGCCACGCCGTCCCAGCCGTTGATGCCGGACGACTTGGTCGTCAAGGCCAGCAGGCCGCTCACCGCGATCGGGCTGGACATGATGAAGTCGTCCGAGCCGAGCCGGCCCGTCGTCCAGGCGGCCGAGGCGCACGCCATGTCGAAACGGTTTGCCTTCAGGCCGGGCAGTGAGCTGACGAACGGCAGCTTCACGAACTCGACGGGAAGGCCGAGATCGCCGCCGATCCTGAGGTAGAGGTCGTGGATGAAGCCGGTGAGCTCACCGGTTTTCGGGTCCACGAAATCCCCTGGAGGCGCTTCGCCCGTCACGGTCACGGTGAGGATGCCGGGCTTGACCAGGTTCTTCATCGGCCACGGCTTGGGAAAGAAGTCGACGATGGCCTTGATCTCGCCCATCGCGGTGTCCACGGCATCGGGCGGAGGTTGAGCCGCTGCCGGCAGTGACCACAGCGCGCAGAGCGCAACCACCAAACCCCAGCGTCTCATCGCCAGCCCTCCTTCATCGTCCCGGGACGTCTGTGAGAACCTCATGCTAAGCAATGCCCATGCCGTCCGGGAGCCTCGTCATGACCGACCCCCTCCGACTGTCCGCCGGCCATCGGCACTTCGACCATCGGGCCGCACCGTTCATCGCGATCGAGCACGGATGGTTTGCCGCCGAAGGGCTGGGCGCGGTGACGGTCGCCGCGAGCGGGGAGGATGACCGGACGGTGGCGGCGCTGCTGGACGGGCAGATCGACATCGGCCTGGACATCTCGCCCGCCAAGGCGCTGCACAACCGCATGGCCGGCGGGCCGCTGGTGATCGTGGGCGCCATGGCGAACGGTGTCGGCCAGGTGCTGGCAGGCGTGCCCTCTCTGCGCTCGGTGGAGGATCTGCGCGGCAAGCGCATCCATGTGGTGGAGCAGGGCAGCGGCGTCGACTGGCACCCTCTGCGCATCCTGCTGCGGCGCCGCGGCATGGACCCGGACCGCGACGTGACGCTCGTGCCCAACGCGCCCTATCCGCTGTTCAAGAATGCCCTGCCGGTGTTCGAGCGCGGCGAGGCGGACGCGCGCATGCTGCTGCATGCGGAGGTGCCGCACATCCTGGCCGCGTCCCACGTCGTGCTGTTCGATTTCATGCAGGACTACCCGGCGGACTACCCCCAGCGGGTGATCGTCACCACCCGCGGGTTCGCGGCGGGGCAAGCCGGCCGGCTCGCGGCCTTCCTTCGCGCCATGATCCGCGGCTACCGCTTCCTGCGGGACGAGGCCCAGTATGGCCGGGCCATGGCCATCGTGCGCAAGCACGTGACGGATGAAGGGCTGGGTTTCCCGCCGGGCGTCACCGACCATTTCATGTCCAGCCACTACTTCGGCTTCAAGCAGATGCCGCACGACGGGCGCGTGTCAGCCGCCAGCCTGCAGCGCTACGTCGACGAGGAGGCGATGGAGGGGCGGCTGA
>CAHJXG010000499.1 GCA_903644035.1 Rhodospirillales bacterium | reverse complement strand
TTGCAAGACGGATAGCAGATTTTCCGGAAGGCCGACCATGACGATTGCGCGCCGTCTGCTCCTGGGTACCGCTGCAGCAACCTTCGCCATCGGCCGCAGCCGGGCGGCGGAACCGCTGGTGATCGCGGTGGCCACGCCGATGACCGGCAGCTCCGGCGCGATGGGCCTGAACGGCAACCGTGGGGCGGAGATCGCCACCGCGGCGATCAACGCGGCGGGCGGCATAGGCGGGCGGCCGGTCAAGTTCGAGCTGTTCGACGACCGCGGCACGCCGAAGGATGCCGCCACCGTCGCCCAGCGGATCGTCAACGGCGAGGACAAGTACTTCGCCGTGTGCGGGCACGTCAACAGTTCCGCCACGCTGGCCGCGATGCCGATCTATTCCGATGCCGGCACGCCCGTGCTGTGCCCGTCCTCCTCCAACCCGTCCATCACGGAGCAGGGATGGAAGAACATCATCCGCCTGACCGGCCGCGACGACTACGGCGCGCAGGAATACTCCGGCTTCATGGTCAACAACCTGAAGAAGCGGAAACTCGGGATCTTCTTCGTCAACAACGACTTCGGACGGGGCCTGCGCAACGAGGTCGTCAAGGCGGTGGACGTGTTGCGCGGCCAGGTCGTCGCGGAGGGGACGTTCACCCCCAACGTGGATCGCGACTTCCGGCCGATCATCACGCAGATGAAGGCCGCGGGGGTCGAGGGCCTGATGCTGATGACGGAGTACACCGAGGGGGGACTGTTCCTGGCGCAGGCCAAGGACCTCGGCTTCACCGGCATCCCGGTCGCCGGCCCGGACTCCAACCTGTATGACAAGTATATCGAGCTGTCGCTCGGCGCCGCCGAAGGCAGCTACGTGCTGGCCGCCTACGACCCGTTCGCAGACAGTCCCGCCACCCGCGCCTTCGTGGACAACTACCAGAAGCAGCATGGCGGCCTCGCATCCCAGGTCGCCGTGTTCACCCACGACATCTTCTGGATCATCAAGGAGGCGGTCGACAAGCACGGCGCCAAGCGGGACACGCTGATGGACACGGTCAAGGCCCTGACCTTCAACGGGGTCGGAGGCGCCTATGCGTGGACCGCGAAGGGCGACACCAAGAACCGCCCCCACTACGTGCTCCAGGTGCAGGGCACACGGTTCGTGTCCACCGGCGTCAAGGTCGACGAGACCGGGCTGGAGGTGCTGAGGAGGGCATGATGGACGCCGGCTACCTCCTCGCGCAGTTGGTCAACGGCCTGGCGATCGGCAGCGTCTACGCGTTGATCGGCGTGGGCTACAGCATGGTCTACACCATACTCTACCTGATCAACTTCGCCCATGGCGACGTGATCATGTTCGGCACCATGGCGGCGCTGGCGCTGATGGGCTTTGGGGTCCCGGCCTGGGCCGCGCTGGCGGCTGGCTGCCTGGTGGGCGCCGGGCTGGGCATGGTGGTCGAGCGGGTGGCCTACCGCCCGGTGCGCAACGCGCCCCGCACGGTGCCGATGATCAGCGCGCTCGGCGCCGGGCTGGTGGTCAGCTCGGTGGCACAGGGCATCTGGGGTCCGGACGTGATGAGCTTCCCGCAGCTGATCCCCCGCGGCAGCGTGGAGCTGGCAGGGGTGGCGCTGCCGGTGCAGCCGCTGGCGATCCTGGCGGTGGCCCTCGCGCTGGTGGCCATCGGCTCGGCCGTGCTCGAGCTGACGCGCTGGGGCCGTGCGACCCGTTGCGTGTGCCAGGACATGATGGCGGCGCAGCTGATGGGCATTCCCGTCAACCGGCTGGTTCCCGCGATCTATGCCGTGGGCGGGTTGATCGGCGTGGCCGGCTGCTCGCTGTTCGCGATGTACTTCAACGCGGTCTGGGTGCAGATGGGACAGCTTGCGACGACCAAGGCCTGGGCGGCGGCCATGCTGGGCGGCGTCGGCAACTTCTACGGCGCCTTCGCGGGCGGGCTGCTGCTGGGCGTGGCGGAGGCACTTGCGGTCGCCGCATTCGGGTCGCTGTTCAAGGACGGGGCGAGCCTGGCCATCATCGTCGCCGTGCTGCTGCTGCGGCCCAACGGCCTGTTCGGCACTCCCGTGGTTGCGCGATCCTGACCGGGATGCGGGGCGCCCTGCTCTTCCTGCTCGCGGTGGGCGCCGTTGCCGCCGTGCCGCATGCCGTGAGCAGCCGCTATTGGCTGCACGTGGCCAACCTGTCGCTGATCTACGTGCCGCTGGCGATCGGCGCCAACGTGATCACCGGCTATTGCGGCATGGTCTCCATGGGGCAGGCGGCGTTCTTCGGCATCGGCGCCTACACCTCGGCCCTGCTGACGATGCGCCTGGGCGTCCCCTGGCCGGTCGCCTTCGTGGCGGCCGGCCTGATGGCGGGCGCCGCAGGCGCGGTGTTGGCGCTGCCCTGCCTGCGCGTCCGAAGCGACTTCCTCAGCCTGATCACCATCGCCTTCAACCAGCTGTTCCTGGTGGTCGCGAATGCCTGGCTCAGCCTGACGCGGGGGCCGATGGGGCTGCCGCAGGTGCCCCGGATGGAAATCCTGGGGTGGACGGTGCGAACCGAGGGCCAGATCTTCACCGTCGTCGCCACCGTGGCCATCCTGTGCGCGTGGGCGACGACACGCCTGGCCGCAAGCCCGGTCGGACGCAGCTGGGAGATGATCCGCGACGACGAGGTCGCGGCCCGCGCCCTGGGCGTGAACGTGGTGCGCGGCAAGCTGGCCGCGTTCGCGGTCGGCTGCACGCTGGCCGGGCTGGCCGGCAGCCTGCTGGCCCATTCGCTGCGCCTGGTGGTCCCGGACGCCTTCCTGCTCGATGAGAGCCTGCTGATCATGCAGATGGCCATCCTCGGCGGCCTGGCCAGCGTGCCGGGTTCGGTTCTCGGGGCGTTCCTGATGGTGGGGCTGCCGGAGGCGCTGCGGTCCAGCGACCCCTGGCTGCTGACCTACCGGCCCGGCATCTTCGGCGCCCTGCTGGTCGCCGCCATGATCTGGCGGCCGCAGGGGCTGCTGGGTGCGCGCCGCGCCGCGCCGCCCTTCCTGCGCGGCGCGAGCGACGCCCTGCGCCGTACCCTGCGGCTGTCCCCGAGGCACTCCACGCCATGATCCTCGAGGCGCGGGCGGTGTCCAAGCGCTTCGGCGGCGTGTCCGCGCTCGACCGCGTCAGCCTGGGTGTCCGCGAGGGGGAGGTCCTCGGCATCATGGGACCGAATGGCAGCGGCAAGACGACGCTGTTCAACGTCCTGACCGGCCTGCTGCGCCCTTCTGCCGGGGAGGTGCTGATCGACGGCCGGTCCGCCCGCGGGCAGCCTCCGCACCGCATCGCCCGCATGGGCATCGCCCGCACCTTCCAGAACCTGCGCCTGTTCCCGGGCATGACCACGACAGAGAACGTGCTGTGCGGCGCCCATGGGCGGGAGGACGTGTCGGTGCTGGGCAACCTGCTGCCCCGGCCCGGGCGCGCCGCGTCCGCCGCGGCAGAACGGCGGCGCGCCGAGGATCTCCTGCGGGAGGTGGGCCTGGGCGACCGCATCGACGTCTATGCGTCGGCCCTGTCCTATGGGCAGACCAAGCGCCTGGAGCTGGCCCGTGCGCTGAACATGCAGCCGCGCGTGCTGCTGCTGGATGAACCGACCGCCGGCATGAACGACGCCCAGGCTGCCGTGCTGCTGGGCCTGGTGCGCCGGCTGCAGCGCGCCCGCGGCCTGACGCTGGTGGTGATCGAGCACAACGTGCCCGCCCTGATCTGGCTCGCGGACCGGATCGCCGTGCTGGATAGCGGTGAGGTCCTGGTGGACACGACCCCGGACGCGGCCGCGTCCGACCCGCGGGTGATCGAGGCCTATCTCGGCCGGGACGCGGTGCCGGCGTGACGGCACTCTTGGAGATCGAGGGGCTGGAAGCGGGCTATGGCCGCCGGACCGTGCTGCACCGCCTGTCCGTCCGCCTCCATGCCGGCGAGGCCATCGCGCTGATCGGCCACAACGGCACCGGCAAGAGCACGCTGCTGCGCTGCATCTCGGGCCAGATCGTCCCGTCTGCGGGCAGCATCCGGCTGGATGGCGCGTCCGTCGCAGGCTTGGCGCCAGACCGGATCGTGCGGATGGGAATCGTGCAGGTGCCGGCAGGGCGCCGCGTGTTCCCGAGGCTTTCGGTGCGTGAGAACCTGGAGGCCGGCGCCTTCACCCGGCGCGACCGTGCCGACGTCGCCCGCGAGATCGCGGAGCTGATGCAGCGTTTCCCGGTGCTCGGCACCAAGCAGCGCCTGCATGCCGGCATCCTGAGCGGCGGGGAGCAGCAGCTGCTGGCGATCGCCCGCGGCCTGATGGCCCGGCCGCGGGTGCTGATGGTGGACGAGCCGTCACTTGGCCTGTCGCCCATCATGGTGGATCAGGTGTTCGATGTGGTGAACGCGCTGGTGCGCGACGGCATGGCCCTGGTGCTGGCGGAGCAGAACGTCCGCAAGGCGCTGCAGGTGACGCATCGCGCCTACGTGCTGGCGCAGGGCCGCGTGTCCGCCGAGGGCGCGAGCGGCAGCCTGTTGGCCGACGCGCATGTACGGGAATCCTACCTGGGGCTTGGCCAGGCGGCGGCGTTCGGCGCGTTGGTGGATGCGGCCGAGGCGTCATAGCGAGCGGGCGATGCTGTGGCCCTCCAGGATGGCCGCCTCCACGTCGCGCGGCGTGTAGCAGTCTCCCGCCTGGTGCAGCGTGAAGGCCTGGTCCTGCATGGCGTCGAACAAGCTGTCCTCCGCCTGGCCCGGCGCGGCCACGACCACGCCATCGAAGCCCAGCAGCGACCCGGCGGCCCGCGTGAAGCTGTGCCGGGTGGCGACGCCGCCGGGCAGGAAGCCGATGGTTTGCAGGTGGGGCACGAAGACCGCGCCCAGAGGCAGCAGCATCTGATAGAGATACACATAGGTCTGCGGTTCCAGCTTGGCCCCGACAAAGGCCGCCGCGGTGACGACCGTCACCTCGTGCCCGGCCTGGGCCAGGGACAGCGCCGCCGTGAGCGCGGGCTGCCGGTCCAGCAGGTCCACCACCAGCACCCGCCGCCCCGGCTTGAACCGGCCCCCGAGCCAGTCGTCCACGGTCGCGACGCCGGGCAGGTCGCCGCCGGGAAGGGCGGGCAGGACAGGGCGTGCGCCGGTGGCCAGCACCACCGCGTCCGGTTCCATCGCCAGGACGCCCTCCGCGGTCGCGGCGGTGCTGAACCGGAACAGCGCGCCGCTGGCTTCCGCCACGGCCGTCTTGTGATCGATCAGCTCCTGCCATGCCTGCCGTCCCGGGGCACGGGCCGCGAGGCGCAGACGGCCGCCGGGCTGGTCGTCCCGTTCCAGCACGGTAACCTGGTGACCGCGCGCGGCGGCGACCCCGGCCGCCTCAAGCCCCGCCGGGC
>CAHJXG010000498.1 GCA_903644035.1 Rhodospirillales bacterium | reverse complement strand
GGTCCGCCGGGCCTCGGCGCTGCTCGGCGCGCTGGAGAAGGGCCGCCATGGCAGGCCGGCCGAGCTGCCGCTGTTCGCCCAGGCCGCCTGCGATCCCGTCCACGCGCCGCCGCCGCCCGACGCGCTGCGCGATGCGTTGGAGGCGGTCGATCCCGACGGGCTGACGCCGCGGGAGGCGGTGGAGATTCTCTATCGCCTCAAGGCACTCGCTGCTGTTCCCCCGGCGCTTCCAGGGTTAGCATAGTCTTGATGTCCCAACCCCTGCCCCTGCCCGACCGGCCCGAGGAGGCCGTGACACTCCTGACCACGGCGCTCCGCTGCGCCGCGCCCGACGGACGCCCGCCCCGCGACGCCGCCCTCAGCGCCTTCCGCCGCTACCTGACCCGCGTGCAACATCACGTGCAGGAGCGGTTCGAGGCCGGTGGCATGAGCGGGCTGCAGGCCGGACGCCTGCTGGGGCAGCTGACCGACGGCGTGATCAGGTCGCTGCACGACCACGCCCTCGACGATGCGGGCCGCCCCGACGCGGACCCGGCGCGGCCGGAGCGGATGGCCGTCGTCGCCACCGGCGGCTACGGGCGCGGCGTGCTGGCGCCGTTCAGCGACATCGACCTGCTGTTCATCACCGCGGACCGCCCCACCGCGCCGACGCTCGCGGTGGTCGAGTTCATGCTGTATTTCCTCTGGGACCTCGGTCTCAAGGTCGGCCACGCCACCCGGTCGGTGGCGGAGTGCATCGTCGAGTCGGAGCGGGACCTCACGATCCGCACCTCGCTGCTCGATGCCCGGCTGCTGGCCGGCGACGCGGGGCTGTTCGAGGCGTTCCAGGCGCGCTTCCAGCAATCCTGCGCCGACGCCGGCGCCGGCGCGTTCATCGTGGCCAAGCAGGCCGAGCGCGACGCCCGCCACCACCGCTACGGCGAGACGCCGTTCCTCGTCGAGCCCAACATCAAGGAGGGCCGCGGCGGCCTGCGCGACGTGCAGACGCTGTACTGGATGTCGCGCTACGTGTTCGGCACCCAGGTGATGGGGGAGCTGGTCGGCCCGGAAAGCCCCGGCGGCGGCATCCTCACCTACCAGGAGGCTAAGCACGGCCGGCGGTCCTGGGACTTCCTGTGGACCGTGCGCTTCCACCTGCACTACATCGCCGGGCGGGCCGAGGACCGGCTCACCTTCGACCTGCAGCCCGTCGTCGGCGCCCGCATGGGCTATATCCGGCACGGCCGGCAGGACGGGGTCGAGCGGTTCATGCGCCACTACTTCCTGACCGCGCGCGAGATCACCCGGATCACGATGGTGCTGGAGCCGGCCATCCTGCGCGCGGCCCTCGGCCCGCCGGCGGTGGCGGCCACGACCGACGCGGCGCTGCTGGAGCAGGGCTTCGTGCTGGCGGAGGGCAAGCTGATGTCCGCGCCGGACCGGCAGTTCGGCCAGCACCCCATCGCCATGCTGCGCATCCTCCAGGTGGCGCGCGACCGGGCGCTGGAGCTGCACCCGCTGGCGCTGCGCGCGCTGATCCGCCACGAGCGCGGGGCGATCCAGCTGCGCGGCAACCCGTTGGCGGCCGAGATCTTCCTCGACCTGCTGTGCGGACGCGACGGCGAGCACAGCCGCGCCTGCGGCGCCAAGTGGATGGCCATCCTGAACGAGACCGGCTTCCTCGGCCGCTACATGCCGGACTGGGCGCGCATCGTCGGCCAGATGCAGTTCGACACCTACCACGTGTTCACCGTCGATGAGCATACGATCGAGGCGGTGCGCGTGCTCAACGCCCTGGAACGGGGCGAGCTGGCGGAGGTGGCGCCCATCGCCTCGGGCCTGGTCGAGGACCTGCAATCCCGCCGTGCGCTCTATGCCGCGACGCTGCTGCACGACATCGCCAAGGGCCGCGGCGGCGACCATTCCGAGCTTGGGGCCGAGCTTGCCACCCAGATCGGCTCGGCCATCGGCCTGTCGGTCGAGGAGACGGAGACGGTGAGCTGGCTGGTGCTGCACCACCTGATGCTCAGCCAGACGGCGTTCAAGCGCGACATCGACGACCCCAAGACCATCCTCGACCTCGCCGACACCATCCAGTCGCCCGAGCGGCTCAAGCTGCTGCTGGTGCTGACCGTCGCCGACATGCGCGCCGTCAGCGCCAAGGTCTGGAACGGCTGGAAGGCGACCCTGCTGCGGGAGCTGTATGCCCGGGTCGCCGACGTGCTGGCCGGCGGCCTCGCCACCACCGAGCGCGACGTGCGGATCGCGCGGGCCAAGGAGGCGGCCGGGCATTACCTGACCGACTGGCCCGACGCCGACCGGGACTTCTACTACGGCCTCGGCTACCCCGGCTACTGGCTCAGCTTCGACCCCGAGACGCACGCCCGCCACGCCCGGCTGATCCGCGACGCGGAGCGCCGGGGCGCACCCCTCACCGTCGATACCGAGCCGTTGCCGGCCCGCGCGGTGACGGAGGTGACGATCTACACCGCCGACCATGCCGGGCTGTTCAGCCGCATCGCCGGCGCCCTGGCGGTGGCGGGCGCCTCCATCGTGGACGCCCGCATCCACACGCTGACCAACGGCAGCGCGCTCGACACCTTCTGGATCCAGGACACCGCCGGGGGCGCCTTCGACGCGCCGCACCGGCTCGCCCGGCTGCACGTGCTGATCGACCAGGCGCTGTCGGGCCGGCTGTCGCTGGCGGGCGAGATCCGCCGGGCGTCCCGGGCGCTGCTGGGCCGCCGGATGCGGGCGATCCACGTGTCGCCCCGGGTCGTGGTCGACAACCGCGCCAGCAACACGCACACGGTGCTGGAGGTGAACGGCCGCGACCGCCCGGGCCTGCTGCACGACGTGACGGCCGCCATCAGCGAGCAGGGGCTGCAGATCGCCTCGGCCCACGTGACCACCTACGGCGTGCGGGCCGTCGATGTGTTCTACGTCAAGGACGTGTTCGGCCTGAAGATTGAGAACGAGCGCAAGCTGGCCGTCTTGCGCAAGGCGCTGCTGGTGGCCCTGCAGGCGCCCGACGACGGCGCGCCGGAGGCCGCGCTGCCCGGCCGGCG
>CAHJXG010000497.1 GCA_903644035.1 Rhodospirillales bacterium | reverse complement strand
GTGCTCTTCCGATCTGCCGCAGCAGCCCTGTTCGTGACCGAGGACGTGCGCGCCGCCCGCCTGCTCGCGGCCGAGAAGGAAACGTTCCGCGACATCGAGGCGCAGGCCACGCAGGCGCACTTCGACCGGTTGCGCGCGGGCCGGATCGAGGCGGCCGAGACCAGCTCGCTCCACCTTGACATCCTGCGCGACCTCAAGCGGGTCAACGCGCACTTGGTCGAAGCCGCGGCCTATCCCGTGCTGGAAAGCAAGGGCGAGCTGCTGTCGAGCCGTCTCAGGCAGGATGAGGAAGAAAGAGATGGCCAGAGCCAGAGCTCCGAATAAAGCTGCTGCCTCCTCGTCGAAGCAGCGGGAAGTCCGGGAGCGCGCCGCCAGAATGACTAGATGGCAGGTAGTCTATAGAAGAGTGAGCGGCAACCAGACAGGCTGACCTCGGTTTATCGCCCCTCAACCAGCCGGAATCCGTTCAGCATGGTTTTGGGCACCGCCGACTTGGACGGCTTCAGCAGCAGCCCGTGCGACGTGATCTCCACGTTGGCGTGCGGGTAGGCCGTCAGCACGTCCGGCATCACCTCGCGGATGCGCTGTGCCAGGTTGAACGCCTGCGCCTCATTGGAGCCGATCTGCCCTTGAAGGGCATACCAGCGCAGGTGCACGTCCCGTTGCAGGCGCGGCAAGCGGTAGGCGAACAGGGTGTAGAGGTCGAGGCCCAAGCTGTTGCCAGAGACGTGCGCGATACCCCGCTTGTCCAATGGCACCGCGTGCTGGCGCAGGTGCTCGTGGAAACGCTCACTGAGTTCCACCGTTGCGGACCACTCGCCGCCGTTCGACGCGCGCCATAGTTCGAGGCCATCCACCAGGCGTGTGTCGGAGATGACCGTGCGCTCGGCGCCAGCAGCGTCGGTGTCCGACCACTGCATGGTGAACGAGCACCGGGCGATGCGCAGGCTTTGCTCACGAATGGCGCCGATGGACCCGCGGGGGCCGCCGGATACGGGCAGTCCGAGGCTGCGCAGAAAGGCTGATAGCGACGGACCCAGGGACACGGTGCGACTCCGGATGCCCTCCGTCTGCAGGTGGATCAGGATCAGGCGCGCTTTCGGTCCATAAGGAACGCCAACGTAGCGCGGCTCCCCCCCACTGGTGTCCACGGCGCCAGGTTGAACCAGCAGGGAAAACCGGCCCGAGCGACGGCGCCAGATGGCATGGTTCTCGGCCGGACGGCTATGGGGCAAGCAGGTCTGACACAGCCCGGAGTGCAAGAAGGAGAGGTCCTCGGCCGCGGGTAGCTCCGACATCAGCTCGTGCGTCACCTCGACGCGCCTCAGCAGACGCTTTCGCTCGGCAGGCGTCGCTCCTTCGGCGGTCACGCGCCGCTTCGTCTCGTCTAAGCCAAGCATCTCAAGTTGGCCGGTCAGATTGAGCATCACCCCTCCGTCGCCGACCATATAGATCATTGCGCAAGTGACTACGCTGAATCGGCAAGGTGTCGCTGGCGAAGTTATTCACGATGCGCTTGGGGCAGAATACGATGAGTTGCCAATGCTTAAGCGGCCAATCTGCGATGAGTTGGCAAGGTCGAGGCGGGTTATCCACGATGAATCGGCAATGCACTCTTATACGAGTCTGATACCTCCTTCTGATAGGTCGACGCCGGCGACGCACGCACAGGGCGCAAGCTGTGGAAAAGCTGCTGCGACTCGATACGAAAGCGAATAGTCGCATTGCCGATTCATCGTGGCGGTTAGAGGTATAGAGGGATGAGTCGATGCCTACCTGCGAAAACCTTGCCGATTCATCGTGCGGGCGTCACAAAACGATAGTCGAGGCGGCCACCAGTTCAGATCGGGAGATGCTTTCGACGTGTAGGCCCGCTCTTAACGATCGTGACACCAGCCGCCATTGCGAGGCGTCTGCAAGCCAAGAACCGTGTTGATCCGTCCTTCGGTGGAAGGTGAGCGCGGCTTCAGTCTGCGCCCACGCCAGCGCGACGGCAGCGAGCAGGCCGGCCAATAGCAGAGCAGACACCACACGTGTCATCGACCTTCCCCTTCTGGGTCCGGCTATGCTGAAGTGCCCGTCCGCAATGGAGGCACCTCATGTCCGCAGCATGCAAGCCCAGCCCGATCCTGGTCAGGCGCTACGCCCGCACCCGGCTCTACGACGCGACGAACAGATGTTACGTCTCCGTCGAGCAGCTTTGCGAGTGGGACACCGACGGCGTGGCCTTCCAGATCACCGACGCTGAGACCGGGGCGGATATCACGCGCATCCTGCTGGCCTAATGTCGCCTTAACAGGACCTCGCGGCGGCGCTGGCCCGGGTCGCTCGGCTGGAGGTGGCCCTGCAGGCGCCGGCACGGCAGATCGAGGAGCAGTAGGGCGTCGCAGAACGAGCTGCCAGGCAGGATTCTAGGACACGCGCAGATCACGGGCCTGACCTGGATCGTTGAGCGCAGCTCCATCTGGCTTGGGCGCAATAGGCGGCTCAGCAAGGATTACGAGTGTCGCGTCCAGTTGTCGGACGCGAGGACAGACAAACAGCGGTCACCTCACGGTTTGCTCAGAAGTGCACGCTAGCAAAGTCTCGGATTGGGGACATGCACGCCACCTCTGGCCCGGTTGCAAACCCATGGCAGACGCAGTGCTCACATTGTAGACGTCCAGAATGCCTGTCTCGATTTATGCCTTTGTCAAGCAGAAACTGATTTCTCACGGTGTCAATGGGACACCAGATGGGATGATAACCATTGTGAACAAGCGAGTTTTCCTGGACTTTGTTCGGCTTGAGCGCGCGGTCAGAAGAGCTGATTTTGATGCAGTGCAATCCGCGGTCAACAAAATAGATGAACGTGCTGTGTCGTTGGGCAAGCGTCATCTTGTTGTTTTTGCTTACATGTATCTGTATTTCTCTGACGGAACTTCCAGAAATACTCATGTGGATATTCAGATGAAAGATAGTGGTATATTGAGGTCGGTTGAGTATAGGCGCGCAGTCACATCGGAAGAACGACTTATTGCAGATTGGGGCCGAATTCAGTTTGAGCAGTTTGGAAAGAGCTTTCTCCAGGCAGTTTATGCTTCACGAGTATGACTTCACCGATTGGTGGCACAACGGCTGCCTTACGCCTCCTGCCGGCAAACGGCCCGCGGCGGAGTATGCATAAACCCTCGATTGCGAAAGCCGCGGGCCGTTCCAGCCATTGCTGCCAATCCGTGTTGCACAAACCCCCTTCACAGCCGTGTTGAAAGGCAAGCGGGATAGGAATGCTCGCTAACGTGCAATTTTGAGCAAACCGTGAGGTGACCCCTGGAACGCGATGGCATCGTTACCTG